>CAYNFH010000001.1:0-50481 GCA_964396385.1 uncultured Chthonomonadaceae bacterium
GGTCAGCGATGGCTCCAGGTGCCAGACGCGCTTGAACTCCCACGGGTGCTGCGTGCCGTCGTACCACAGGTGGTTGCCCGTCGTTCCCTGGTACGTGAACTCGTTCCCCACCGGCTCCCAGGTCTTGCCGCCGTCGTCCGACCGCTGGATCTGCTGCCCGAACCATCCGCTGCATTGGGACGCGTACAGCCGGTTCGGGTCCGCGGGCGAGCCCTTGATGTGGTAGAGCTCCCAGCCCGCGAAGTGGGGGCCGCTCACGTCCCACTTCTCCCGCTTTCCATCCGCCGTCAGAATAAACCCGCCCTTACTTGTTCCAACCAGCACCCGCACTCCGCTCATTCCATCCTCCTCATTGGACCGTCACCCGCCTGGCGGCAGCATTATGCTCGCTCGCTCGACAGGTTAGTATATCACCACACTCGCCGGCTCTCGCGCGATCCGGAAACACGGAATGAACGGCGGTCCGAAGTCCGAGGTCCGCGATTCGCCGTATCCCCGCGTCGCCGCGTCGATCATCCATTACTCCCCGGCGTACGCCCGCTTCAGAGCGGCGATGTCCAGTTTGACCATCTTCAGCATGGCCTGCGTCACCCGAGCGGACTTCGCCGGGTCAGGGTCGCTCATCATCTCAAGCAGTATCCGGGGAACGATCTGCCAGCAGAGGCCGTACCTGTCCTTCAGCCAGCCGCACTCGACCTCCTGGCCTCCCTCGGAAAGCCGGCTCCACAGCTCGTCGACCTCTTCCTGTGTGTCGCAGTCCACGAAGAGGGAGATGGCTTCCGTAAACTTGAAAACGGGGCCGCCGTTGAGGGCCATGAACTTCTGGCCCTCGAGCTCGAAGGTAACCACCATTACAGAGCCAGCCGGCCCTGGGCTCCCCTCCGGGTAACGGCTCACGCTCAGGATCCGGGAGTTCTTGAAGATGGAGGTGTAGAACCGTGCGGCCTCCTCCGCCTGATTGTCGAACCAAAGAAACGGTGTTATCTTTTGCATTTGCCTAGACCGCGAACTGGATTTGAGATATCGGCAGGAGCCGGAGCGCCGGCCCGGCCCCTGCCCCCGTTACGCCCTTGCCGCCGGGCAGCCGTCCCCGTTGCCCATGGCCATTCCGGATACGATCTGCCGCAGCTCCTCCGTGCTCACCTGCCGCATGTTAGTGGCAATGGACCACTTGTGGCCGTACGGATCCACCACCACGCCGAAGCGGTCGCCCCAGAACATGTCCTGCAGCGGCATTCCCACCTGGCAGCCCGCGGAGAGCGCGTGATCGAACGCGGCGTCACAGTCCTGCACGTAAAGATGCAGCGTCACCGGGCTGCCGCCGAGCGACTGCGGCCCCAACGCCCCGTGCTCCGGGAACTCATCGCACACAACGAAGGTGGCCCCTTGGATGCTCAGGTTCGAATACATCACTTTTCCGTCCGGGCGCGGGAACACTACCTTCGTCTCCGCGCCAAAGGCCTTCTGGTAAAACTCGACCGCCTCCGCCGCGTTCCGGCAGCACAGGAACGGGGTAATCGTGGTACTCGCTTCAGGCATCCTAGTCTCCTCTGTAATCGGCTCGCAATTCGTAATCACTTCTTCCAGCAAACTCATCTCTTAGCCCTCCGGCAGTCCCGCCAGGTCGATGACCGGACGGACCTCCACGGTGCCGCGCCGCGCCATGGGGATCCGCGCCGCGATTCCAATTGCCTCGTCCAGGTCCGCCGCGTCCACCAGGAAGAAGCCGCCAAGCTGCTCCTTGGTCTCCGCGAATGGCCCATCCGTCACCAGCCGCTGGCCTTCGCGCACCCGCACGCTGGTCGCTTTGGAAGTGTGGTGCAGCGGGGCGGCGCCCAGGTACTTGCCGTTCGACCGGATCTCATCGATCAGCGCCAGCGACTCCACATAGCACTTCTCGCGGTCTGTCTCGCTGATGGAGTCCTCCTGCGCATAGATCAGCAGCATGTACTTCATAGGTGTCCTCCTTCCTTGATTCCATGGTTCATAAGCTAGTCGAACGAGGCCGGCCCGATTCGACTTCACGTCGACAATTCTTTCAGCCTTTTTTCAAGGAACCGCCGCTCCGGCTCTTGCCGGGCCAGCGAGAGGGCGCGCATGTAGGCCGCGCGCGCCTCTTCGATGCGGCCCAGCCGCCGGCAGAGGTCCGCCCGGGCGGAGTGCGCCAGATAGTAGTCCGCCAGTTCGCCGCGTTTCAGAATGGCGTCGATGAGGGCAAGCCCGATTGCCGGACCGTCCCGCATGGCCACGGCGACCGCTCGGTTCAGCTCCACTACCGGAGAGGGCTGCACCAGCCGCAGCGCCTCGTACAGCCCGGCTATCTCGGCCCAGTCTGTGGAGGCTGCGTCCGGCGCGGAAGCGTGGACCGCGGCGATGGCCGCCTGGATGCAGTAAGGACCGGCGCGACCGGACGACAGCGCCCGCTGTACCAGGTCCGACCCCTCCGTGATCATCTCCCTGTTCCAGCGAGAACGGTCCTGCGCATCCAAGAGAATGAGGTCTCCTTCCGGGGTAGTGCGAGCCCTGCGGCGGGACTCGTGGAGGAGCATCAGGGCCAGCAGGCCCATAACCTCCGGCTCCGGCAGCAGCTCCACCAGCAGCCGGCCCAGACGGATTGCCTCGGCGGATAGGTCCCGCCGAGTCACGGAGTCGCCGCTGGAGGCCGAGTACCCTTCATTGAACACCAGGTAGACCACGTGGAGCACCGTCGCCAGCCGCTCCGGCAGGTCCGAGCGTTCGGGGATGCGATAGGGGATGCGCGCGTCGCGAATCTTGGCCTTGGCGCGCACGATCCGCTGCGCTACCGTGGGGGTGCTGGTGAGGAAGGCCCGCGCTATCTCCTCGGTGGTGAGACCGCAGACCTCCCGCAGGGTTAGCGCGATCTGCGCTTCCGGCGCGAGCGCCGGGTGGCAGCAGGTGAAGATCAGGCGGAGGTCATCGTCCTCCACGCGCTGGTCGTCCCAGTCGGCGGGATCCTCCGCCCGGGAATCGAGCTCCTCCGCGAGGGACGCGAGCGACGCGTTGAACCGTGCCCTCCGCCGCATCGCGTCGATGGCCTTGAACCGGCCGGTCGAGATGAGCCATGCGCGCGGGTTGGCCGGCACGCCGTCCCGGGGCCATGCCTGGGCGGCCGCCGCGAAGGCTTCTTGCGTCGCGTCCTCCGCCAGGTCGAAGTCGCCCAGCAGCCGGATGAGGGTCGCCAGTACCCGGCGACCCTCATCCCGGAAGGTGCGATCCACTACTTCTTGTGCCTGTTGGCTCGTCATCTTGGCGGACATAACCCGCCGACCAATTGTTACTTGATCGCCCCGAGTTCCTTCCCGATCTCGCGCATATGCTCGATCGCTTCGCTGGGCATTACTCCCGCCTCCGACTCAGGGGTGGCCTTCACAATCACCATGAACCGCATCTTCTCTCCTCGCTCTCCTGGAAGGAGGGTCGGCACGCCCTCCCGTGGCGGCTGACCCAGGTTTTCGATATCGCCTTACACAAGCTAGTCGTTTGGCGCCGCCGGAGATCGACGGCATCGGCGATTCGAGTCTTGAGATGCGCGGGCGGAATGTGGCGGAAGGTCGGGAGGCTGCCGCGCCATGGGGTGGACGCCGGTCGCGCGGCTGAAAGTCTGGTAGAGCTGGAATGGTGTTCCCGGTATTCTTGTCACGGCATCGCGGCCCGCCGTACGCGCCGGCCGTTTCTTGGGCGGTGCCCTCGTGGATGCTCGGCGGGAGGCGGCAGCGGGTCCCTGGCCTGGAAGTAGTACCGCGCGAGCCACCGGCTCAGCCCGTCCAGCCCGGGGAACAGCACCCGTTCCGTGATGTTGGACTGGTCCAGCTTGTCCCGCACTTCCCACTTCAGCCTGGCGGGGACCACTATCCGGCGAGCCAGCTCCGGCTGCTCGCCCAGCCAATCGTCCAGCCGCATCTTGGCGCTGGAGGTCACGGAGAAGAGACCCCACTGGTTGACGATGCGTTCGTCCAGCGAGGGAGGCTCGAAGAAGAGCGCGAACGCGCGGCTGTCGAGAGCGTCGAACTCCTCCAGAGACGAGGCAGCGCGGTTCAGCATCTCCGTGGTGAACACGTCGGAGCCCTCCTCCTCCAGGATCTGGCGGAGCTTCGCGGGCAACTGCCGGTGGATGCGGACGTAGTCCGCGCACCAGACCACGCCGTCCAGGTCGTAGCACTCCAGGTTCTGCGTGGCAAAGTGCAGCGCGACGAGCGGGGAGTAGGACCAGTCCAGCAGGCGGGTGGGGAGCCCGTGGTGCTGGGCCAGGGAGAGCCAGTCCCACACAGAATCGGCCGGGACCGCCTGCGGCTGCGCGTACTTGCGGAAGTTACGCAGGAGGTGCGCCTCCTGCCGGTCGTACTCGCCACGGAGCTTCATCAGGCTCGTGCCGAGACCGCGGGAAGCGTCGTCCATGCCCCGGTAGGCGTAGGTGGAGCGGAACCGCCCGAGCGCCTCGCTCCAGGATCCGCCGAGCAGCCGCTCGCCCAGCTCCGTCCAAGTCTTGATCCGTATCTCCTCCATCTTTCAGCGGGTCTGTCACCTGAACGCCTGAACGCCTGAACGCCAGTCCTTCATGCTGCCTGGTCTATTGGATACCCCTCCAGCAGCACCGCAATGCGGCGGGCTGCGGAGGCGTAGCTCGGCTCGGAAGTGCGCTCATCGCGGGCGGAGCCCAGCATCCGTTCCACCTGGGCTACGTACCCGGCGGGCATCGTATCGCCGCAGTTCCAGAGCTCGCGCAGCAGCCAATGGATATCCTTCTCCTCACCCCGCACCTGCACCGACCGCGACTGTGTGCCATCGTCCAGCCACCGCAGGAACGCCTCCCGAACGTAGTCCGGCGCGTGCTCGGAGCGCATCTGTTGGTCCGCCATATCACACTCTCCCGCGCTGCCGAGTCTCGCCTCTCCGCCGGCCGCGCAGACTGTACGACGCCGCAGGGCGGAGCGCGGTTCCGTGCCGTGCTGACAGGTGGATAAGGGCGTGGGCAGCGTGAGCGGAGTGTAAACAGGTAAATGGGTAAATGGGTGTACTTTCCGGAATCCGGCCGTACTCCCATTTACCTGTTTACTCATTTACTCTCTTTGAGCCGGTGCTCCAGCGCGCTGGAGAAGCTCGTTAGCCTGCGGATGAGCGAATTGTATCGCGAGTAGGCGCCGTCCCCGTGCGTCTCCTCCAGCAACTCATAGAGTCGATGCTCATAGGGTTGAGGGATGTCCGGACGGTCCGGCACCTCCAGCCCCAGCCTCTGCAGGCGTGGCGCGGCGATCAGCACAAGGAGCCCGCACTCCGTTACGCCGGGCTGGCGCACCTCCCTCAGCCCGGGCAGCACCAGCTCCGCCCCCGGTAGGTCCGCCAGGTCCTCCTGGATCATGTCTTCAGCCACTGTTCGCGTCGCCTAGCGTATCCAGGAAAGCGTCCACTTTGCGCATAAAGTCCTCCGGATTCAGGGCGGGGTACCGGATTATCTCCGGTCGGATTGCCTCCACTAGCCGTCTCAACTCCTCGGGTTCCACCAGTCCGCGCGTCACAAACGCATGCGCATCGTTCAGATCCAGGGTATGGCCACGCTCGATCTTGGCCAGGGCCTGTGAGTAGAAGTCGTAGTGTCTGAACTCTACCCGGCCGGCTGTCATGATAAATGCGCTTCGCTCTTTCCATCCCGGCAGCGGCGGAATAAACTGGTCCGGCGCGGCGAGCTCCACGTTGAGGCCCAGCAAGTCCTTCAGCTCCGCGATAGCTTCGAAGACGCCCTTCGGCTCCGGGTCCAGCTTCACGTCTACGTCCACCGTCTGCTCCCGGATGCCCAGTAATAGTGCCGTAGCCCCGCCTGTCACGTAGACGGTCCCGGGGCCTTTCGCCCGCTGCCCCAGCCGGCGCATGAACTCTTCCAGCCTTTCACGATCAACTCGCCTGCGCATACCTGCATTATGGGACAAGAGGAATGCGCACACTGCAACTCCGGTGGAATCACCGCCCGGTGGGATTCCCTGTCGTGCGTGGTGAATCGGAGCCCTAATGAAGCTGACGCTTTGGGTCGCCGCGCTGGCCCTGCTCGCGTGGGCTACGGCAGGCGGAGTGAGGGAGAGACCCATGGCAGCCCGGCAGGAATCCACGCTCTACCACGAAGCCCTCCGGCCGCAGTTCCACTTCACACCCGCGCGCAACTGGATGAACGACCCGAACGGCCTCGTGTACTACCGCGGCGAGTACCACCTCTTCTTCCAGCACAATCCGTTCGGCCGGCAGTGGGGCAACATGACGTGGGGCCACGCCGTCAGCCCGGACCTGGTGCACTGGCGCCAGCTCCCAAACGCCATTGAGCCGGATCGCCTGGGGACCATCTACTCCGGTTCGGCCGTGGTAGATCGGGACAACACCACCGGGTTCCAGCAGGGGCGAGAGAAACCGCTGGTGGCCATCTATACGGCCGCGGGCGGCTCGTCGCCGCAAAGCCAGGGCCAGCCCTATACCCAGTGCCTTGCCTACAGCACGGACCGCGGGCGCACCTGGACCAAGTATGCCGGCAACCCGGTCCTGCCGCACGTTATAGGGGAGAACCGGGATCCGAAAGTGATCTGGTACCCGCCCGAGCGGAACCGCGTCCGCATCCGGGTCCTTGCGGACCGAACCTCCCTGGAAGTCTTCGGCAACGATGGCCGGGTCTCGCTGTCATCCTGCCTCCTGTCCGGGCCGCAGAACCACGGTATCTCCGTCTTCGCGCGAGGCGGTCCGGCCAGCGTCGTGTCTCTTAGAGTTCGCTCCCTCCGCTCTGCCTGGTAGCCCTACAGGCCGTTATTTCAAGTGCTGCACGATGGTTTGGTCGGTCTGCTTGATCTTCTTGAGGATGTTGCTCAAGGGCGCCCGCTGCCCGGCGTGCCGGAGTCCTACCGGCGGAAGATGCGCTCCATCGTGCCGGGGATGAGGATGCGCGACCTGCAGTCTTAGCTACGGGCCTTGCGCTTGCCGCCGGCGAACACCGCCGCGCAAGCGATTACTGCGGCTAAGGTCCAGATGACGAAAGGCCGGCCGGCAGTCCGCGAGCCCGCATCGGAGGCGAGAGCCGCGACCTGCGCATGCAGCCGCGCATTGTCCGATTGCAGAGCCGACATCTGACCGCGCTCCTGTTTGAGCGCCTCCAGATTATCCGCTTGCAGAGCCGACATCTGCCGGTGCTCCTGCTTGAGCGCCTCCACCAGGATGGGCACCACGGCGGAGTAGTTCACGCCGCGGAAGCCATCGTGGTCCTTGCGTACCAGCTCCGGCAGCACCTTCTCCACCTCCTGGGCTACGAACCCGATTTGCGGTCCGGCGGGAGTGTGCTTGTCCTGCTTCTTCCACTCGAACGTTACGCCGCGGAGCGCAAGGAGCTTGCCCAGCGAGTTTGAAAGTGGTCGAATGTTCCGCTTGAGTCGCGCATCGGAGCGCTGGGTAAGGGTCAGGCAGGAGAGGTTGCCATCCACGTAAGCGTTTCCCCCGCTATATACGCCGTACGAGCCGCCGCTGCCATACACGCCGTAGTTGTTGCCGTAGCCATACACGCCGTAGTTGTTGCCGTGGCCATACACACCAGTGGGGGCGCCCTCGCCATACACCCCATAGGTGCTGCCGAAGCCATACAGCCCGTAGCCAGTGGCGGAGTAGCCAAACACCCCGTAGCTGGAGCCCTGGCCATAGACGCCATAGGGCCCTCCCTGGGCATAGACGCCAGTGCTGTTCCCAATACCCCAGACGCCGTAGACTCCTTTGCCCTGGACGCCGCAGCCCTGGGCGCTGAAGCACTCGCCATAGAGGCCGATGCCGGTGGTGTTGTCCGTGTTGGTCATGGAAAAGATCGGGCCGGGATCGGCGCCACTGTCTACGTAGGGCAGCGGAAAAGCGCCCTGGGCGCCAACGGGATGGGCGCATAGCAGGGCGAAGGCGGAAAGCATGACCAGTCCGATAGCTGTGCGGGTGAAACGATGTGCGGAGTTCATATCTTTCTCTTCTTCATTGGACCGCGCCTAGGTTGGCGGGTCCCCTTCCAATCGTTTGCGAGCAATTCTAGCAAATAGGGACATTTTAGTAGCCTGGCGCTAGGGCGAGGTGTGTGATTGTGTGGTTGCAGTATATGGCCGTGCCGTGGCCGAAACCGTTGCCGAAACAGAGGGATTACGTCAGATTAGTGGAATCACTGGTGGTAACGATTCTTCGTTTGAGCCTGCATTTCCTCCCGGGGCGCCCGGGCTTCGAATCTTAACCGCGTCGTTGATGGCAGGGACGCGATCGCACCTCGTACGGCCGCATAGGAGGAATCGAATGAACTCCGGACTTCGCCTGCCCCTGGCATGTCTGCCGATGCTCGCTCTTAGCGCCACCGCTTCCCCGCAAGCGACTCCTTTCACCTACCTATCGGGCATGGTGTGACGAAATATCGGGCCGTTCCGAGGCGGCCGAGTCTCCGCCGTCACAGGCGCGGTGGGCCGGGCCGGCGTGTTCTACATGGGACTACCTATGGGCGGCGTGTGGAAGACAACCGGTGCCGGCACTACCTGGGTCCCCGTATTCGACTCCATAAAGGAGGCGTCGTCGGTTGGCGCGGTCGAGGCGGCACCCTCCAATCCGGACGTGGTGTACGTCGGGATGGGGGACATGATCGTGGGCAGCGGCATCAGCAGAACGGTTATGTCAATCCGTGCAGTGAGGAGGGGCTGAGACTGGGGGAGCCATACCCGTGATCGGGCCGAAGCTGCTGGATCAGGCGGTCTTTCCGCCACCCCGCATGGTACAGCAGGGATTCCGTGGGCCGATAGAAGAACGGTGAGTACGTTTACAGGCGCAAAGGAGAGCGTATGGACTGGGACTCGGGCGACTGCCGGCGGTTTACTCGGAGGGAGTGGATCCAGGGCGCGGCGGTGGCGCTGGGGTATGCGCACACGCTGGCGCAGGGGACTGACTCCGGCGCGCTGCTGGTGGGGACGGGCAAGAGGATTATCACGCCGAACCCGCTTCTCCCGCTTTCGGGCGGCATGGGCGCGACAGCACCAGCCCATGGCAAGCAGGGCGAGCTGACCGCGAGGGCGATCTACCTGCGGCGCGGCGGTACTCCGCTCGTCATCGCCGGGCTGGACTTGCTCGGCTTCCCCTCCGTGCTGGGCGACCGCGTGCGGAAGATGGTCCCACGCGTGCCGCCCGGCAATATCCTGATAGGCTCCACGCACACGCACAGCGCCCCGGACTGCTACGCCTTTCCGGACGGGCGCGGCGGCCATACAGGCGACCTGGACTACATGCAGCGCGTCTGCACCCTGGCGGCAGAGGCCATCAACGAGGCCATCGATTCGGCCCGCCCGGCTCGGCTGCGCATGGCGGGCGGCGAGGCGCATGGCAAGATCGCCTACAACTACTATGCTCCGGACCTCTACGACCGGCGGATGAACGTGATCCAGGCCGTCACGCCGGAGGGCAAGACCATCGCGACGCTGGTGAACTACGCCATCCACCCGGAGGTGATGGGCAACGCGCAGGGCATATGCAGCCCCGATCTATGCGGTCCGCTCTACGATCGCGTGGAGGAGCGCGCGGGCGGCATGGCCATCTTCATGAATAGCGCGCAAGGCGGCATGGTGACGGCGGACAACCGCAACCTGGAGCAGCCGAGTGACCCGCTGCGGGGCTACTGGAAAGACAGCCGCACGTGGGACGAGTGCGTGCGCATCGGGAATCTGATGGCGGACGAGGCGCTGCGGCTGGTGTCGGACGCGCCGGTGCAGGAGCAGCCGGGGCTCTACTGCCGCAGCGCGCAGGTGTCGCTGCCGGTAAACTCGGCCGCGATGTGGGCCGTAATCACGCTGTCGCCGCTCCACTACCCGCACGGCACGGAGCGGGTGGTCCACACGCAGGTGAACCTGGTGAATCTGGGCACCGCGCAGATCCTGACCATCCCCGGCGAGGCACTGCCCAACATTGGGTTCTACGTCAAGCGGAAGATGCGGGGCAAGCCGAATCTGCTCTTCGGCCTCACCAACGACGCGTTCGGGTATATCCTCACGAAGGTGGACTTCAACAGCTTCCCCCGGTACGAGTACGTCTCCCGCACGTCTCTGGGCGAGATGACGGGGGAGATCCTCATCGAGAAGTGGCTGGAGTTGGTGCGTACCAGCCCCAGCCCGGATTCGGCGTGATGGAGGAGTTGGTCCAGCGGAGCGCCATCGCCCTCATAGTGACAGACGACGAGCAGTCGCTGGCATTCTATCGGGACGGGCTCGGACTTACGGAGCGAAGCCGCCCCTCCCCCAGCGTGGTCTGGCTGACCACGACCGAGTTATCCCGTCTGGGTGTCACAACTCCTCATCGCCGCCGCGCCAGGCCCGGTTCTTCTTGCAGATGCGGCATTTCCGCAGCCTTCGCGCCACGGACGACCGCTCCTATCCCGCCGGCCGTAATCAGCGCTCGCACGGGATGAGTATAATCTCAGAGGAGGATGGGAGGATAGCGATGCCATCGCCATTTCCAGGCGTTGACCCCTACCTGGAGGGACCGCTCTGGGTTAGCTTCCACACGCAGCTCTGCGCGGAGATCGCGCGGCGCTTAACGCCTCTGCTCGGCGAACGGTACATCGCCCTTGTGGAAGAACGGCTGGTAGTGGATACGTTGGACGACGTCACGGTCGCGACGCGGATTGTACGCCCTGACGTGAGCGTTGCTGGCAAGGCGCCCATAGGATCTGGCCCTACCGCGCTGCTCGAGCCGCCCTTACGCGTTCCCACCGTCATTGAAGCGGAGGTCCCTGTTCACTTCGTGGAGGTGCGGGAAGTCGCAAGCATGCTGGTGGTGACTGTCATAGAGGTGCTGTCGCCCAGCAACAAAGGGGGTGAGGGCCGGGCCGACTACCTCCGCAAGCGGAGGACCATCCTGAGCAGCGACGTTAACCTGATCGAACTGGACCTGCTGCGAGGCGGAGAGAGGCCACCGATGCGCGACAAACTGCCCGACTTCCCGTACTTCGCCTTGATTCACCGAGCGGCGCTGAGACCGATGACCGATGTGTGGCCGATTGGATTAAGGGACAGATTGCCAGCAGTCCCCGTTCCGCTCCTTCCGCCCGACGCGGACGCTAGGCTGGACCTGCAGGAGGTCTTCTCAGGCGCGTTCGATTCCGTCGATTACGGCCGCGCCATCGACTACAGCCGGCCCTTGACCCCGCCGCTCCTGGAATCCGACGCCCTCTGGGTACAGGATGTGCTCGCAAATCGTCTGGCCGGTTGATAGCCACCCAGGCCGTAACCGACCTGCCTGAGAGAGGGAAAGCCGGGTTGACCCGGCTCCGGAATCAGCATGTTCTCTACTCTACGGTCGCTCCTCAATGAATACCTTGCTGCTCATCGCCATCTCCACCATCAACGTCTGGAACCGGCTCAACGTGGCCACGCGCCAGGTGGCGGGCGAGTAAGCCAAGTCGGCCGAAGCGAAGAAGTGGCTGGAGAGCGAATCCGCCGCGCGGTGAGAGAACACGCAGAGGCGGCCGAACTCCGTGTTGCGGACTCCGGCCGCCTCCCTGGGCACGCGGTTCTGAACCGGTTCTAGCGCACGACCGGCGGTGCGGATGCCGGGATGATGGCCACCACTTTGCCGAAGCTCTGCCACCCCGTGCCGATCTGGACCGGCCCTTCCCAATCCTCTTTCCACGCGGTTCTCACCGCTACTCCCTTAGGAGCGGCCACCCTTACAAGCCCCTTGTCCTTGTACCAGAGCATCTTACCGTCTTCCTGAATGGCCAGCATCACTCCGTCTCCAACAGGGACGATCTGGCGGAAGTACTGCCACCCGCTGGATCCCACGGTGCGTTCCGCTCCCCAGCTAGACGCTCCAGAGTCGAATCCGGAGTGCTGATAGAGCACCAACCGCCCGTCCGGCTTTACGACGTAGATGGCGCCCTTGCCGGTGGAGAAGACGTCCTTGACTTCCGCGCGGCCCCACCCCGTCCCGATCACCTTCGGCCCCGCCCAGGTACTGGGACCCCCACCGTCGAGATAGCCACCGTGACGGTACCATACCAGTTTGCCATCCTGAGTGATCACGTAGACAATGCCATCGCCGACGGAGAAGATGCGAGAGAAGGTCCAGCCGCGCCCGACGGTAATCGGGCCTTTCCAGCTTCGGGCGCCGTCGTTGAAGCCGGTGTGCTGGTACCAGATGAGGTCTCCGTTGGGTGTGAGGCCGTAGAGGCTGTTGCCGCCCGCGGCGATCACGTCCTTATGGTAACTCCATCCACTGCCTACCAGTTTGGGTCCCTGCCACGGCGCTTCGCCCGTATTCTTGCGATACCAGAGCAGTGCGCCGCCGGGACGGATGCCGTACACCCACATGGGCTGGTAGTTGGCCGGCGTTTTGGCGAACGTGCCGATGAAGCCGGGCGGCGGCGAATCCAGGGAGAAACCCGGTGGGACTGGCGGCGCCGGTCCCATGATTGCGCTGATCTGATTCCAGACGGGCTGCACCGGAGCGTCGGCGGCCTCGGGAGTAGCGGTCGCCCACGCCCACGGATTGTAGCCGGTAGGCACGGGTCCGGGACCCGACCAGTTCCCGCAGGGAAAACCCTGCAGACACTGTACATGGGTGTTAGAGTGGACACCGACGAGCGCATACCCTCCCAGGACCCATGCGAACGAAGGTCCGCCGCTGTCCCCGCCTGCTATCATCTGCCCGCCTTGTGACGGGAACCAGTACGCGCCCGAGTCCTCGCTTGTGGTCGTGCCGTAGCCGACCCGGTACAAACCATCCAATACTGACTGGGTTGCCGTTGCGCCGGATCCTTTGGCGAACTGGCTGATGCCCCGTCCGAATACCGTGATGGGCACCGGTACCCGCTCTCCGAAGTAGGGAAACTCGCCGTCCTGGAATATCAGGCGGCTGTACCCGACAGTAGATCCCTGGACCTTGAACGGCGCCCCCACGCGGATAATCGCGACATCGTAGGGACGAAAAGTCTCTACCCGCACGCAACGTCTGGGCTGCACTGTGCTCCAATTTGCTTTCAACGCGAACGTTTCGGGCGCGGCTACTCTATTCTGACCGGGTCTAGCAGGATCGGGTACCGGGCGGCCGGTGGTAGCGTCGTCCACCTCCACACAGTGTGCCGCCGTAACAGCCCAGTCGTTCCTCAGGAGGGAGGCACTGCACGTGCCGCCCGCGCCGGTCAGCGTCAAGAGACCAAACTCCTCTTGTGTAGCCGCGCCCACCGTGGCGCCGCCCACGAGCGGCTGCCGCGACGTTCCAATGTTCTCCTGCGCGGGCCCATAATTGGTAAGGACAATCGTCACCATTGCCGCGAGAGCGATGGCATTGCATACGCTTGGTTGTCGTCTCACAATAGACTTCCTTTGCGCGCTCAGCGCGCTGTGTACGGCTCTTTAGGACGCGTTCAGTGCTTGTAATTCCGGCTGAGGTGGAACGCTACGGAGGCATTGAATCCCCTCTGGCCGGCCGCGCTGAGGGAATCGCGAATCCGCATCGAGCCGGGCCCTGTAGACGTACTGCCCTGGGCGCCGAGCGCAGGGTCGCCGAAGAGCCCCGTAGCGATATCGAACCCAAGCCAGTAGAGGACGGCCGGGTCTGCCGTGCGGGCTTTTTGGACCGTAGCGTCCGCCTTCGCAATGGCCGCTCCCACGGCAGCTAGAGCAGCGTACTTGTTCCGCTCCAGCGAATAACCGGCTGCGGTTTCAAATCCTCCCTGTTCGGGCCGCCTCAGTGCGTCATGGATGCTCTGCTGCCCCGGGCCCGCTGCCGTGTTGCCTTCCGAAGCCGCCATGCCAATGTCAAAGCCTCGCCGAGAGGGGATATCCGGCTGGCGGCTGCGCAGCTCCGCGGCCCGCGGATCGGCGTTGCCAAGAGCTTCTCCCTTAATGGCAAGCGCGTCCAGAGCCGATTGCCCAGGGATGAGAAACTGCTGGGCGCTACCGCGTTTCTCCTTACCCACACTCGTTACGAGGGCGTCACGGTAGGTTCGCCCGGGCACAGGGTGGCGGTTTTCGATGCCAGCCTTCGTTACAAGCAGAATTGGCAGTTTCACGTATGAGACTTCAAAGCGGCCCGTGACCTCGAACCGCATGCGGAGGTCGGTCGCCACCGGTGACAGGGGCAACTGGTTCGGTGACAGGGGCAACCGGAAGGAACCCGAGGCTGCACGGTTGGTACCATCCATGGTGGTATCGAGCGAGCCGGTAGCGGTGGTCCAGTTAGGCTCCTCGGCTGTCCCGCCGAAGGATCCATAGTCAACGGGCCTGCCCCCCCAGGGACGAGGATCGGCGGGATACACCGGGTCTGGATTGATATCATTGCCGGAGACGACCTGTGGATACCTGCAAAACTCGTCCATTACGAGCAGCCGTAGCAGCAGCTGATCGGCCGCCCTATCCACGACTGCTTCTATATTCACGTCCCAATCGACCGGAACATTCAAATCCGCCCAGGAGCCGTCGCGCGGGTAGCGCCAGTAGCCTGTGTACGGCGTACCCCATTCATCGTTTGCCGCAGCTTGTGCTTGCAGCCCGTTTGGATTTCCGTGCGCGAGGTCGCTGGGATAGAGCGATTTGAAAGTGAAATGTACCCTCTCAAACACCAACCTCACCCTTCGGCTGTACAAGGTCTTCACGGTATCCCAGTAGCGGTAGGTGCGCCCGTCCGCGCCGGCTGCCGTGATCACGTAGTAGTAGGTTCGGTCGGGCGCCAGCCCGTCCACCCGGTAGCTGTGCTGCGGCTTGGGACCCGGAGCGTCATTCCGGGTTATGGTCACCGCGCCGGGCGGAAAAGCGGGTCCCGGCCGCTGCCCTGCCGCCGTGGCGTCAGCAACATCGTTACACGGCCTGGCTGCCATTTCTATCGAACAGTTCGCGGGCTCTCTTGTGGTAAAGGCGATGCGGACGCAGTTGCCGGTTGCCGCCACAAATGAATCGGCACTCACGTTTTGGATGAAAGAGTTCGCGATCGCTGTTATTGGCGAGATCTTCGATGTCGTTTCTGGAAGCTTGCGCGCTGGGATCTTGGGCTGCGCATGCTGGGCGGTAACTGTTGTGGACGCTAAAACCTGGGCGCCATCCCCGCTGTAGAGCTTGAAAGTGATCGGCTTGCCCAGGGTGACCGGCGCCTCTAACGCGCCTTTGGAGCTGGCGGCAAAGAGCGAATCATCTCCTTTATCCGTCTGAGACCAGACCCGCGCGGTGGCGTAGTTCGGGCCGGCATCCCACGTAATGGTTGTCCTGCCCTCCGTCTGTCCTTCCGGAATGATTACCGGGTTGGGCGTGGCCGTGATGGTTGGCACTGCCAGAGCCGGCACCGCGGTTGCAAGCAACGATAACCCGGTCACCAGCCGTCGTAGGCATTTGAACGAACTCATAGCTTTCATGTTCTCACTTTCCTTTCCTTGCGTTGCCGCCTCTGCGTGTTCAGCTATGTACAGGCTGCTCGCCGCGGCGCGAGGAAGGAGCTCATTTTTGCGTTCCCAGGAAGTCAATGGCGGTGGCGTTGCCGCTTTCCAGCTTAACTGTGCGCGACTCGGGCAGTAGGAAGAGATCGCTGCGGCTGGCCGCAACGGTATACGTGCCCGGCGTCATATGGCAGAACTGATAGTATCCGCAGAAGGTTGGGTTGTAGTTGCCGCCGAGATTCATATCGCCTGGGTAGCTGGTCGAAGTGGACGAGACGAGCGCTTCACCCAGTCGAAGCGTCACCGGAACGCCTCCAATGCCGGGCGGACCGTGCCCGGCGTTGTTCGTCAATACCCGGCCGAAGATCGACGCGCCTCCCGGGGGTTGTGCCGGGCTGAACGCGCTCGTATCGCCGGTCTTCAGGTTGGTCGAGATCGCGGCTATATACTGATCGGGGCGATTCGGGATGCTGGCTACCGCCTTGAAGCTTCCAATGCCTGCCCTGTCCGTCGTCACGTTGGCGGCGCCAACCGGCAGGCCGTTGCTGTAGAGGTCCACGGCAAAGCTCGTGTTGGGAGGGCCGTTCAATACGCCCTGAACGGAGACGGCGACACCCGGCAGCACCTGCGTAATCCTCGGCGCGGGCAGCGAACTAGCTTCCAGTTCGATGGCCGGTCCCTTGGCGAAGAAGATATTGTTACGAATGGTCGTTCCGTTGGCGGCTCTCCCGGCAACATGAACGCCAGCGCCCCCGCGCGGGTTTGCGTTCGTATCTCCGTCATCGACGATGAAGTTGGCCGCCCCCCCTTCCGGGCCACCGATGACCGTATTGCGAGCATTCCCGTCGACATAGACCGTACTGACCACGCTGCCCCGAATGCCGCTGGCGGCACGCGCGATTGTACGAGAGTGCCTCCGAGTAGCCAGTACAGAGCCTCCCGCTACATCTCCCCCACCAAAGCTGCCGAACGGTCCGTATGGGCCAACATTGCCTGGGCTGCGAGAATCCCACGTGCCGGAGTCTGGAGTGACGCCACAGCAGCAGCCCTGCAGCTTGTTGCCGGAGCCGTTGATGGTGATCTGGTAACGGTCAAAGTCCGAAATGACCAGGCCGCACACCGTACAGTTATTCCCCTGCATTACCAGGCCGTCCGCCCCCTTGCCGGCCTGGTCGCCGATTATCCATGCCAGCGGGCCTGTGTACTGGGGACGATAGAAAGGATCGGGAAAGAGTGGTGGCGGAACTGCTACTGTTCCGGAAGAGCCGTAGAGCACAGTGCCACTGCCAGTGATGGGCGGGAGCGGGCTGAGCGGAGAGATGACCAGCCGTTTGTCGGTTGGAAACAGGACCCTGGTCCCGGGATGGGCGTTCGCGTAGTTAATCGCGTCGCGCAGGCTGCCTTCCCCGCTGTCTTTCTCGTTAAACACGGCGACAGAGCCGTATATGCTGGAGGCGCCCCCCTGCTGGGTGACGGTCTTGCCCGCGCCCGGAACGGGTGTGATGCGGTCGCGCCTGGGTCTGACCTGGGCGTGCAACGGGCCGACGGGCATTACCAGCATCAGCATTGCGGCTGTCACCACGAGGAGACCCGTAGCCAAAGTGTGTCGCGTAGTACCTTCCATGAGAACTCTCCTAATCATTCTGCGGCCGTGCGCGTTTATAGCGATTGTAGCGAAACAGAACATTGACAGCTTTGCCGGTCGCCGGTAGCGTGCAGGGTGAGTGTGAGCGCCTACAGTATGGGGCGGCGCCATGGCCGAAAGCGTGGCCGAAACGGAGGGGATTTGATAATCCGAGTGGAATTAGGCGCTACGGATGCTTGATTTGAGACTGCTCTTCTTCCCGCGCATAGCGGGCTTCTGACTCATACCCCGTTATTGATGGCCGGGACGCTATCGCACTCCGTTCGGCCGCACTGGAGAACCTGTATGACTCGCCCTAGATCCCGCAACAATGCGTCGAGCACGTACGGACGTCATTCCGACCGGAGGGAGGAATCTGGCCTCCGCGCTCTTGCCGGATTCCTCGCTGCCGCTCGGAATGACTGCCTGGCTGCGTGCGTTCTGCTGCTTCTCACCCTCGGCATCACCGCAACCTCCCAAACACTCCCGGACAGCATGCTCTCCGGCATGGTGTGGCGCAATATCGGGCCCTTCCGAGGCGGCCGCGTATCCGCCGTCTCGGGGGTGGTGGGACAGCCGGGCGTTTTCTACATGGGGCTGCCCATGGGCGGCGTGTGGAAGACCACCGGCGCGGGCGCCACCTGGTTCCCCGTGTTCGATTCCGTCAAGGAGGCCTCGTCGGTAGGCGCCGTCGAGGTCGCCCCTTCCGATCCGAACGTGATCTACGTGGGTACCGGCGACATGATTGTGGGCGGGGGCATCAGCCGGGGCAACGGCGTCTACAAGTCCACGGACGCCGGGGCCACGTGGAAGCATATCGGGCTGGACCAGTCGGAGCACATCCCGTCCATCCTGGTAGATCCGCACGATCCCAACCTGGTGGTGGTGGCGGCGCAAGGTCCCATCCACTCCCGCTCCGACGCGCGCGGCCTCTACCGCAGCACCGACGGCGGCGTGACCTGGACAAAGACGCTCTTCGTGAGTGACGAGACCGGCGTGCAGAAGATCGCCCGGGCGTACGACCATCCGAACGTGATGCTCGCCACCACCGTCCGGTACTACATCCCGCCGGGCCAGACCCGTGGATTCCTTGGCGGGGGGCAGGGGCCGTCCGAGACGCGGCTGTACAGGTCGACGGATGAGGGGATCACCTGGAAGCAGCTTACCGGCAGCGGCCTGCCAACGCTCAACGGGCGGACTTGTGTGGCCGTAGCGCAGAACACCGATGCCAGGCGCATGTTCCTGGTGGGCAACTTCGGCCTCTACCGCTCGGACGACAGTGGAGAGAGCTGGAGGCGGATGGACGCATCGGACCGGCGGGTGGCCAACGGGCAGGGCGGCTACAACTGCGGCGTCTATGTAGACTCGCGGAACCCGGACATCGTCTACGTCGTGAACACCTGCCTCTACCGCTCCACGGACGGCGGGAACACGTTCACGGGATTCAAGGGCGCACCGGGCGGCGACGACCCGCAGCAGTTGTGGATCGACCCGACGGACGGTAAGCGGATCTGCCTCGGGTCCGACCAGGGAACGACCATCTCCCTGGACGGCGGCCTCACCTGGAGCTCCTGGTACAACCAGCCCACCGGCCAGGTCTACCACATCTCGGTGGATAATCGCTTCCCCTACTGGGTGTACGCCACACAGCAGGACAGCGGCTCCATCGGCACCGCCAGCCGCGGCAACCTGGGCGAGATCACGCCTCTGGACTGGCTGCCGCACCCCGGCTTTGAGTTCGGCTCCATCGTGGCGGACCCGCTAAACCCGCAGGTGAGCTACGCGGGCGGTCCCTCGGGCGGGATCATCAAGGCGACGTTTCCGAGCGGCCAATGGATAGACGTAAGCCCCAATATGGACTCGCACCTTGCGCTGCGCAAGGTGGGCAACCAGCCCATGCTCTTTTCGCCCACCAACCCCCACGAGCTCCTGGCCGGCTTTCAGTGCGTGATGGCGACGACGGACGGCGGCAAGAGCTGGCGGGCGCTGGGGCCGGATTTGACGAAGCGCCCCGGAGACCCGGAGCCCGGAGCGGGCGAGCGGGCGAGCGGGGGAGCGGGCGACGGCGGAAACGGCGGTCCGAAGTCCGAAGTCCGAAGTCCGCACCCGAAGCGGAGCAGCGGTTCGAAGTCCGGGGGCCGAGGGCGGTCCGAAGCCCGAAGTCCGGAGTCCGGGAGCGAATCTCACGACTCACGACTCACGACTCACGACTCCGCCGTGCCGTTGGAGGAGGAAGAGGACGAAGAAGAGACCCAGGAGCAGCGGTTCGGGCCCCGGAACGCTATCGAGTCTATCGCGGTGTCCAGCGTGGACGGCAGGGTGATGTGGGCCGGCTCCAACAACGGCATCATTCAGGTGACTCGCGACCACGGCGCCACGTGGGAGGACGTCACGCCTCCGGCCCTGCCGAACGGCACACGGGCGGACATCTCGGCGCTGGACGCTTCTCACCAGGAGGCAGGCACCGCCTACGCCGCGGTCGACTGCCACGGCGCGGGCGACTACAAGCCCTACCTCTACCGCACGCGGGACTTCGGCAAGAGCTGGACGCTCATCGTGAACGGCCTGCCGGCCGACCAGCCCAGCGGCAGCTTTGCCCGTGTCATCCGGGCCGACACTAGGCGTGCCGGGCTCCTGTTCGCGGGTACCGAGAGCTCCGTCTACGTCTCCTTCGATGACGGTGACCACTGGCAGCCGCTCACGCTGAACCTGCCCAACACCTCCTACCGGGACATGGTGGTGAAGGACAACGACGTGGTGGTGGGGACCTACGGACGCGGGTTCTGGATCCTGGACGATATCTCGCCGCTGCGACAGATGTCTGCCGGCATGGCGGCGGAGCCGGCCCACCTGTTCAAGCCGTGCGACGCCGTCCGCGTGCGCCGCAATGTGAACGGAGACACGCCCTTCCCGCCGGAGGTGCCGCACGCCTCGAATCCGCCGGACGGCGCTATCATCTACTATTCGCTGGGGGCAAAGCCGGCCGGGGAGATCACGCTGGAGGTGCGCGACACGAAAGGGGAGCTCGTGCGCCGCATGTCCAGCGCGCCCATCCCGCCGCTCTCCGACCCCCCGCCGCCAGTCCCGGACTTCTGGGTGGAGAAGCGTTCGCCCCTGCCTACCCAGGTGGGACTGAACCGAGCAAACTGGAACCTGCGGTATGACAATCCGCCGGCCTTCAGCCATAGCTACGAGATCAACGCCAACCCCGGCGAGACGCCCGCCTCGCCGGAAGGCCCTCTGGCGCTTCCTGGCGTCTATACGGTCACGCTGACGGTAGACGGAAAGAGCTACCGCCAGACTGTCACCGTAAAGAACGATCCCCGGTCACCGGCCTCCATGGCCGACCTGCGGGCGCAGCACGAGCTGGAGATGAAGCTCTACCACTGCACCCAGGAGGCGTGGAACCTGTACCATCAGGTGGACGGGGCGCGGTCGTCCCTGACCGCGCTGCTGAAGCAGAACCCGCCCTCCGAGGTGGCGACGGCGGCGCACACCATAGATGAGAAGCTGGCGGCGGTCGGCGGGACGGTCACGCCGCGCGGCTCTTTCGGCGGCTTCCCCGGCGCGGGTGGAGCGGCACGGCAGCCCACCTTCACCTCCGTCAACGGATCCGCGGCGCGGCAGCTCGGCGCAGCGGACTCGGGCGACATGGCGCCCTGCGAGCCCATGCGCAGGGCGTGCGAGGCCACCTGCGCGGACCTTCAGAAGGCCCTAACGAACTGGCAAGCGCTCCAGGCCAAGGAGCTCCACGACTTCATCGCACTCCTGACCAAGAACAACCTGAAACCGATGGAGGGATTCATCGCTGCCACCGCGCCTGCAACGCATGAAAGGCGCAAGAAACAAAGACCTAGGTCCCTACCAGATGCGCATCGAGGCACGGAAGAGGGCGGTTAGCTCCTCCGGGCCGGCGGGGATGGGGGAGAGCTTAGTGACGCGGTGCTGCGGGAGCGTGCCCTCTACCAAAGCGGGGATGTCGGCTTCGGTGTAGCCGACGGCCTCCAGCCCGTTGGGGACGCCGAGGTCGCGCATGATCTCGATGACGCGATCCGCGAGAATCGCACCGGCATCCTCGGGAGCGGCATCGGAGGTTTGGGCGCCGAGCACCTGGGCAGCGCGGAGGTGGCGCTCCGGGTTGGCGGGAGCGGTGAACCGTACCACGGCCGGGGTGTGCAGGATGACCGAGATTCCGTGCGGGATGATGGGGTGGTCTACGGCGTATCCGGGATGACGGTAGCTCCGCACCATCCCCGCCACCGGATAGGACATGCCGTGCGGCAGGTGCACGCCGGCGTTGCCGAACCCGATGCCCGCCATGGCCGCGGCCAGGCCCATCTGCGCTCGGGCCTCATCGTCTGACGGGTCCCTGTAGGCGCGGATCAGGTACTGACGGACCAGCTCCAGCGCCCTCAGCGCCCAGATGTCGCTGACCGGGTTGGACCCCTGGTACGCCGGCCGCTCCAGCGGCCGGGCAGGTCGCGGGCGAATGGAGTAGGGAGCGGCCGTGTACGATTCCAGCGCGTGGCTGAGCACGTCCAGTCCGGCGGAAGCGATCACGGCCGGAGGCAGGGTAAGCGTGTTCTCCGGGTCCACCAGCCCCAGCGCTGGCTTCAGGTACCGGTGGGCGATGCCGGTCTTGGCCTTCTTCTCGAGATAGTCGAAGATAGCCACGCCCGTGGTCTCGCTGCCCGTGCCGGCAGTGGTGGGGATGGCGATGAGCGGCTTCACCGGCCCGGGTACCGGCAGCCCCTTCCCGATGGGGGCGTTCACATAGTCCAGGAACTCGGCTGGATAGGTCGCGTACAGGTTGGCGGCCTTCGCCGTGTCCATGGTGCTGCCGCCCCCCACGGCGACGAAGGAATCGAACTCGTCCGCCGTGGCCACCGCGATAGCCTCCGCGAAGCTGCGGTCGGTCGGCTCGACCGATATACGATCGAACACCTCGAAGGAGACCCCCGCCTCCCTCAGTGCCTGCCGGACGGCTTCTCCAGGCGGCAGCCCGCGCAACGCCGGATCGATGAGCACCAGCGTGCGCCGCGCCCCCATGTCCCGCAGGTCCATCCCGACCTCGCGTGTAACGCCCGGCCCGAACCGCACGTTGGAGGCAGAGACCTGATACGCCGTGTCGCGCTCGCTCATCGATTCCTCCCTGCCTGCTGCCTGTGATCGCTGCCCGCCACTCCTGTGTGGAGTACTGTTCGCGCGTTCGGCGTCCGGCTCCTTGCGGCCGGCTGGGTCGGTGCGGCGGATTGGGCAGGAGCGAACCGGTCGCCCGCCGAAATGTCCGGCCGGCAGCCCGAGATATACAGGCCAGATGAGGTGAGCGTGGAAGAGGGGGATTCACACAGGCGGCTTTTGGATGCGGCCGAGCGCGTCCTGTCGCAGGGGCTGGGCCGTCCGGTTCGCCTCGCCGGGGCGGAGGTGTTGGGGAGCAGCGAGCGGTCCCAGGTGCTCCGCTGCGCGGTGGCGGAGGGACCGGAGGCGCTTGGTGCCACGGCGCGGAGACTGGCGGCGCAGCTTCGCAATCGCTGGCCCGCTGAGGCGGATGCCATGCCCCTCTACCCGGCCCTTCGGAATTAGGCCGCTTGAGCAGGCAAACGGGCAGGCCCTGCTTAACTTTAGGTAGCACGGCCGCCGGGTCCACGACCGGGCGGCCCTTCTTGCTTTACGGGAGACCAGCTTTGAAGAGACGCGCACCACTTGGTATTGCCATCCTCTGCGCCGGAGTGGCGCTGGGCGTACTGGCCACCCGTTCCGTGTCGCAGCAGCCACCTTCCGCGCCGCGCCAGACCGGCCAGAGGTCGCCTATGCCGCCGGGACCCAATCCGAATTCGCAGTACCGCCTGGGGCCGGACTCGCTGCCGCAGGACGGCGTGCCGAAGGGCGAGATCCGCGGGCCGTACACCCTCCCCAGCCAGGTCTATCCCGGCACGCAGCACACGTACTGGGTCTACGTCCCCGCGCAGTACGACTCCGCCAAGCCGGCCAGCCTGATGATCTTCCAGGACGGCCAGGCGTTCAAGGACGAGAAGGGCGACATGCGCGCGCAGAACGTGATGGACAACCTCATCTACCGCCGCGAGATCCCGGCGATGATTGGCGTGTTCATCAATCCCGGGCGCACGCCGGAGCAGCCGGAGCCTTCGCCGCAGCGCGGCTGGGGCGACGGGTTCACAAACCGGGGCGTGGAGTACAACTCGCTGGATGACAAGTACGCCCGCGTCATTACGGAGGAGCTGTTGCCGGTCCTCTACAAGGAGTACAACATCTCCAGGGACCCGGAGCAGCACGGTATTGGGGGCTCCAGTTCCGGGGCCATCGCGGCCTTTACGGTGGCGTGGGAGCGGCCCAATGCCTTCCGCAAGGTGCTCAGTAACGTTGGTAGTTTCACCAACATCCGGGGCGGCGACGCCTATCCGGACATCGTGGCCCGGAGCCCCCGCAAGCCCATCCGGGTGTTCCTGTGCGACGGCCGCAACGATCTCCGAGGCTGGCGCAATGGGCAGTACGACCCCCGGTGGGACTGGTTCCTCCAGAACGTGCGGCTGATGAGGGCCCTCACCAAGAAGGGCTACGACGTGAGCTACACCTGGGGCATGAACCTGCACGGCCAGAAATTCGGCGGCGCGGCGCTGCCGGAGATGATGCGCTGGCTCTGGCGTGATCAGCCGGTCTCCACGGACCCTAACGACATGGAGGAGCGATCGTTCCGGCAGCCGGTGGCGCACGGCGGAGACGACGCGGCGACGCGGTGAATGGGCGATGCGGCGAGCTTGTCATTCCGAAGGAGCGAAGCGACTGAGGAATCTGGCCGCTCTGTCCCGGAGGCCAGATTCCTCGCTGGCGCTCGGAATGACATGAGTGTCGGCTAAGGAGCAATGACGCATGGCGGACATGGAGGACGTGCGCCGGATCCGTTCGACGCTGCCGGATACCAGGGCCGATGAGCACGGCGTGGCTGTGATGACCGGCGGCAAGTACAAGGGATTCGTGTGGGTGTGGAACGAGCGCGTCGATCCCAAGAAGCCGCGCGTGCCGAACTGGGACGTGGTGGCCATCCGCACCGCGGACCTGGACGAGAAGGAGGGGCTGCTCGCTTCGGACCCGGAGAAGTTCTTCACGGAGCCGCACTACAACAATTTTCCGGCGGTGCTCGTCCGCCTCGCCAAGATCGGGCTGGACGAGCTGGAGGAGCTGCTCATTGACGGCTGGCACGCCATGGCCCCAAAGGCGCTGGTGAAGGAGTACGACCCGCGCTCCGTAGAGTGAGCGGCGGGGAGAGCTAATGGATCGGCGAGAGTTTCTGCGGGCTGCGTTGGCGGGCCCCCCGGCACTGGCGGTCGGCGGGGCGGGAGCCGATCCGGCGCTGCGGGCCAAGGGGCGGATGAAAATCGGGCACCAGCACCAGCACTCGGAGGAGGCGTTGCGGACGCTCTCCTCGTTCGGCGTGACGCACATCTGCTCCGGCCAGATCTCGCCGAAACTGGACGAGAACTGGAGCGTTGAGAGCCTCACACGCCTGCGGGAGCGGGTGGAGTCGCACGGTATCCGGCTGGAGATGCTCTCCTTGCCGCTGAGCTCGTTCTACATCACACGGGCGGAGAACCCGCACATCATGCTCGGCCAGAGCCCGGAGCGGGACCGGGAGATCGACGGCATCTGCCAGATGATCCGCAACGCCGGCATGGCGGGAATACCGGCGGTCAAGTACAACCTCACGATCCTGGGGGTCCTGCGCACAGAGAGTACGCCCGGCAGGGGCGCCGCGCGGTACAGCACCTTTGACTATTCCCGCGCAGCTCAAGAACCGCCGCTTACGGAGGCCGGCCCCGTGAGTGAGGAGCAGATGTGGGAGAGAATCACGTACTTTCTTGACCGGGTGGTTCCCGTGGCCGAAGAGAGCAAGGTGCGCATCTGCTGCCATCCCCACGATCCCGCGGTGCCGCGGGACAAGGGCTTCCGCGGCGTCCACCGCGTGCTCGGCACGGTGGACGGGCTCAAGCGGCTCGTTTCGATCCGCCCCAGCCCCTATCATGGCCTCAACTTTTGTCAGGGCACCGTCTCCGAGATGCTGGAGCATCCCGGCCATGACATCTATGACGTGATCCGCTGGTTCGGCAGCCGGGGCAAGATCTTCAACGTCCACTTCCGCAACATCCGGGGCGGGTTCCTCAAGTTCCAGGAGACGTTCCCGGACGACGGCGACGTGGACATGGTGCGGGCGCTTCGGACCTATCAGGAGGTGGGCTACGACGGGATGGTGATGCCGGACCACGTGCCGCAGGTGCCGGGCGACACCGGCGGCCTGCAGGCGTTTGCCTATTGCTTCGGCTACATCCTGGCAATGCTGCAGGTAGTTCAGGGGGAGGCTTGAAGAACTGACAGCGTGGCATTCAGGCGTTCAGGTGTTCAGGTGAGGGAATAGGGCAAGAATGGGCGATGAACTATTTGTTGGAGCGGATGGGTCGCCCCGAAGGCTGCGCGGCGCGGCCGTGCTGAGCGGCTCCCTCCAGATTGCGGAGCTGGCCGGGCTGGTGGGGTTCGACACGGTGTGGCTGGACGTGGAGCACGGTGGCGCTAGCTACGCGGACGTGGAGCGAGCGTGCGCCGCCATCGAGGCCGGCGGGGCAGTGCCTACCGTGCGTATCGCAAATGGCGAGCGCGAGCACGTGCTTAAGGCGCTGGAGGTGGGGGCGCGAATTGTGGTCGTGCCAATGGTCAACACACCCGAAATGGCGCGGCAGGTCGTGCGCTGGGGTAAGTTCCCGCCGCTTGGCGAGCGGGGATTCAACGCCCGCAGCCGCGCTATGCGTTACAGCCTGGATCCGCCCCCCGGCGCATTCGAGCGCGCCAACCGCGAAACGTATCTCTTCGTGCAGATCGAGACCGTGGAGGCCACGCGGAACGTGCGACAGATCTGTGAGGTCGAGGGATTATCCGGCATCTTGATCGGCCCCGGCGACCTCTCCGCCAGCATGGGCAAACCGGCGCAGTTCACCGATCCCGAGCTGATCGCGCTCGCGTCCGGCTGCATCCGGGAGGCACGAGGGGCGGACCGTCACGCAGCCATTCTCGCCGGTCCGGGCCCGCTCCTCTCGGCCGCCCTGGAAGCAGGAGCGGACCTGGTGTACTGCGCGGGCGACGTCAACGACCTGGCCCGCGCTTGGCGAGAGATTCTCGCCGCCGTTCCCTAGGTCCAGCTTTGCAGAATTCACCATTAGGAGGGTGATTTGAACTACCGGCACTTAGGCGGGAGCGGACTGCGCGTAAGCGAGGTCTGTCTGGGTTCCTGGCTCACCTACGGCAACGCCGTGGAGGAGGACATGGCCAGGGAGTGTGTCCACGCGGCATTCGACCAGGGGATCAACTTCTTCGACTCCGCCAATGTGTACGCGGGCGGACGGGCGGAGGAGGCGCTGGGGCGCATTCTCCAGGGGTGCCCGCGCGATGAGTACGTAGTAGCCACCAAGGCGTTCTTCCCCATGGGTCAGGGACCCAACCAGCGCGGCCTCTCTCGCAAGCACCTGCGCGAGCAGTGCGACGCCAGCCTGCGAAGGCTCCAGATGGAGTACGTGGACCTGTACCAGTGCCACCGCTTTGATCCGGAGACACCGCTGGAGGAGGCGCTCCGCGCGCTGGATGACCTGGTGCGGGCCGGAAAGGTTCTGTACATCGGCTTCAGCGAGTGGTCCGCCGCGCAGATATCGGAGGCGCTGGGCGTCCAGAAGCGCCACAACTACGATCGGTTCGTGTCCAGCCAGCCCTACTACAATATGCTGGGACGCGGCGTGGAGAAGGAGGTGATGCTGCTCTGCGCCCGCGAAGGCATCGGGCAGATCGTCTTCTCGCCTCTGGCGCAGGGCGTGCTCACCGGCAAGTACCGGCCGGGCGAGCCGCCGCCCGCGGGCTCGCGCGCCACGGACCCCAAGCAGAACATGTTCATGGGCGGCGGCAAGCTGGATCAGGCGCAGCTTGAGAAGGTGCAGCGGCTAGTGCCCATCGCGGAGCGCGAGGGAATGAGCATGGCGCAGATGGCTCTGGCCTGGTGCCTGCGGCGGCCGGAGGTCTCCAGTGTGATCATCGGCGCCAGCCGGCCGCAGCAAGTCACGGAGAATGCCGCCGCCTCCGGCAAATCGCTCAGCCGGGAGTCCCTGGCGGAGATAGACTCCGTGCTGGATTAGGCCACGCCGGGCTGAACCCCGGCGCTATTGAAAGGAAACCCGGCTGAAGCCGGCTCCGCAGCCCGAAGGGGTTTCCCTCTAATAGCACCGGGGTTTCAGCCCGGTGCGAGGCTTTGGAACTTCTGCCACACTTCAGGCCGCCTGCCGCTCCTCCACGCGGTCCTCCCAGAACTCCTCGATCTGGTCGTAGATGCCGTCCGGGAACTGCAGATCGGAATAGACGTTGCACGCCTGCGGGTCGCTGGAGTTGGGGCAGATGGGAAACTCCTGTCGCGCCTGCCACTCCAGGATCCGCTCGCGCCTGGGCGGGTTGTAGTTGCGCGCCTGTATCTGGGCCAGCATGGCGCGGACCTCCGTCTCGTCCTGCTCCGGCTGGCGGGCGAGCAGCCGCACAATATCGTCCTCGTCCATGAAGTGGCGGGCTACCATGGCAAAGGTCAGCCGGCCGTAGTGCCCAATGTCCGCCCCCTGCTTCAGCGCGTCCAGCAGGTGCGCCATCATGGGCGATTTGCGGAGCTGGTCCTCTCCGTCGCGGGTGCGTCGTTCGGCCATTTTCTCTCTCCTCATCTCAATCCGGCCGCCCGGCCGGACGTGTCATTCTGTCTACGTGAACATATGTCGCTCATTTTGAGGGATATGTTCCCATCGCCTCAGGCAGGGAAACGAGCATTCATGGCGAACAGACTCGACAATAGTCGAGTCACCCGGCTCGCAAGAGAGGGCTTCGTGCAACAGGGTACATCCAGTTCAACTAAACAGCGCCACCGGCAGCACCACCCGGACCTGGAGGCCGCGCTGCGATACCGGACGGAGCAGGTGGAGTCACTCCTCAACCACGCCCCATTCGGCGTCTACCTCGTGGACGCCTACTTCCGGATTCGAGAGGTGAATCCGGTCGCGCTGTCGGTCTTTGGCGATGTTCCCGGCGGCCTGATTGGACGCGACTTCGACGAGGTGGCCCACACCCTCTGGGAGCGGCAGTACGCCGACGAAATGGTGGCCATCTTCCGGGAAACACTTGAGACGGGGCACCCCTATATCACGCCTGAGCGGGCCGAGTACCGGATCGACCGAGGGGCCACCGAGTTCTACGAGTGGCGTGTCGACCGGATCACGCTGCCGGAGGGCCGCTACGGCGTGGTGTGCTACTTCCGCGACATCTCCGCCCATGTGGAGGCGCGGGCGGCCATCGCGGAATCGGAGGAGCAGCGGAGGCGGGCCGCCAAGGGCTTGCGGGCCATCGCCGCGCGGGCGCGCTGCCTTCTCTGGTACGCGGAGGTGGAGGATCGCGGAGAGCCCCACCTGCGGTGGACGGTGCAGATGGCGGACGAGGAAGCCGCACGGCGCTTTCTCCCACTAAACGTGCCGTCCGGATGCTCCTACGGGCAGACCATCGCCGAGGCGCGCCTGCCGGAGGACCGGGCGCGGATGAGCTTTGGCGATGAGGAGACACGCGCGGGGCGGAGCTATCGGCAGGAGTACCGGGTGCTCGACGCCGGCGGGAACATCCGCTGGCTGGTGGAGGACGTCCAGATAGAGCCGACCGGCCCCAACCGCTGGTACGCCGTTGGCATCTGCACCGACATGACCGAGCGCAAGCAGGCGGAGGATGAGCGAGAGCGGCAGCGCGCCGAGATCGAGGAGCTGAACGACCGCCTGCGTCGCGCGATGGCGGAGACCCATCATCGGGTAAAGAACAACCTTCAGGTGGTCTCCGCCCTCGTGGATCTACAGGTGATGACCCGCGCCAAAGACGTGCCCGTGGAGGAGCTGGTCCGTATAGGGCAGCACATCCGGTCGCTTGCGGCCATCCACGACCTTCTGACGCAGAACGCCAAGACAGACCAGAACTCAGAATCCATTCACACCCAGCAGATCATGGACAAACTGGAGCCCCTGCTCCGATCCATCGTGGGAGAGCGCAGCATCCGGTTCGACGTGGAGAACATCGCCCTGGCGCTCCGGCAGGGGACTTCCCTGGCGGTACTCGTCAATGAGCTGGTCAGCAACGCCGTAAAGCATGGCCGTGGTGAGATACAGGTCTCCATCCAGGTGATCAATGACCGTGCCCGGCTGGCGGTAAGCGACCAGGGGCCGGGATTCAGTAAGAACTTCGATCCGGCCCGGACGCGCAACACCGGGCTGGAGCTTATCGAGAGCGTGGGCCGCCACGACCTCATGGGCGCAATCACCTACGAGAACCGACCGGAGGGAGGCGCCCGCGTAATCGTAGAGTTTCCTCGGCCCAAGACCAACGGCAGTGCCGCTGGCTCGGGCCACGGGCCGGATGAACGGTCGTGAGCTGCTGGAGCGGCGCGAGCACTGAAGAAAGGAGGCGAGCGAGGCTTACATCATGCGACGTGTAGTGTCCGTCTGCCTTGTCCTCTCGCTGCTGCTCTCGTCATCCATCGCCATCCGGAGTTCCGCTTCGCCCGCCCAGGAGAGACCCGTGCAGAACCCCGACGCCGGGCCGCCGACCGGCGGCAGCGCGTTCCACAAGAACGACATCACGTACTCCACCGCTGTCGCCACACCGCATACCCCGTGGGCCGCCAAGCTGCCGGGCGGACCCATCCGCGGCTTCTTCATCCCCTCCGTCGAGTTCGGGCGGGACATGGCCGAGCTAATGCAGCGGCTGGACCTTCAGCCCACCACCGTCTCTATCGACCGGCAGTGGGACGTCAACTGCTGGGGCATTGGCGACTACTACGGTCACCCGGAGCGAGGCGACCGCGACGACTTCCGGGTAGTGTACGGCTACGTGGAGAAGGACCTGACGGGGCCTGCGCCGTTCGACGTCATGGTCATCCCCGGCATCAATGGATGGACACGCATGACGCGTCCGGCCCGCGACGCGATCATCCGGCGCGTGCGGGATGGCGCGGGCCTGGTGCTTATCCACCCCTTCCTCGGAGACCTAGAGGACCATCCTTTTGCCGGGGATGAGAAGACCGGTGACACGAGGCTGTGGGATCTCTCGCCCCTGGTGGACTGTCCGAACGACCGCATTGGGGAGGGCGGCTACCCGGAGCGGAACAAGGACGCCATGGCAAAGGGCAAGTGGGAGATCGCACGGCCCCACTTCATCACGGCGGGAGTGCCATTCGCGCTCCTCCCGGAGGCCATCGGCGGCGGCTCGTTTTACAAGTACCGCGCGGACGGAGACGTGCTCATCCGGTCCGGCGACCACCCCATCCTCGTGGTCAAGCAGTTCGGCAAGGGGCGTGTGGCGGCGGTGGCCTATCCGGAACAGGGGTTCCTGCCCGAAGCGGCAGATCCGGTGGACCCCCGGGTGAGCTGGAACTACTGGGAGTATGAGTACTCCCTGCTCTGCCGCGCCATCCTCTGGGCCGCCGGCCGGGAGCCCCAGGTCACCGTCGCCGCGTTCGATGCGCACCCGGATGGTATCTCCCTCTCGCTTAATGCCGCGGCGCCGCAAACGGCGACGGTCGAGGTCCGTGCCCGGACTGCCTTCGGCGACCCGCTGCCGTCCTACCACGAGGACGTGAGCCTGCACGGCGGCGCGAATGCCATGGATATCCCGATCGCCGGGCTCCGGCCGCCGGCCGGCTGGCCGCAGGGCAGGGAGATTCTCGACCTCATCGTGCGGGACGCGACCGGCGCAACGCTGGACTGGGCCACGGCCACCTTCGAAACGCCCCGCCAGGCGAAGCTCACGGAGCTCAGGCCCGCAGCCGATCACTTCCGGCGTGAGGACCCGCTCAGGGTGACTGTATCGGCCAGTGGAGAACTTGCCGGCGTGCGGCTTCGCTTCACGCTTGTCGACGACTACGACCGGGTTCTGACGCGCCAGGAGCTACCTGCCTCCAGCCAGGCAGAGCTCTCCTATCGCCTCACCGACTTCCTGGGCCGGTTTGCCACCGCGCGGGTGGAGCTGGTAGACGCACACGGGCTGGTGGTAGACCGCCGGGAGACGAAGCCCCTGCTCGTGGTCCCCAGAGAGCGCCGGGCCCGCGAGTACGTCCCCAGCATCGGGTTCTCCAGCCTGCGGCCCTACTTCCGGGATGCGCGCCTCCGCCAGATCCGCGCTGCCTCCACGGATATCGGTATGACCTGGACCGAGGGCGTCAACAACGGGCTGGACATTCCGCGCGGCAGCTTCGGCATCTACTGGTACGACCGCGGGCCGCAGGACGAGGCGGGCATCGAGAAGGCGATCCAGGAGTTCCAGCGTACCGGGGACTATGCGAAGCTGCCCTACAACGCCAAGCGCGTCCTATACCGGCGGACCCACGACAAGAAGCTCCTGGTGCGCATCCCCTCCTTCTGCGACCCGGAGTTCATGGGCAAGCTAAAGGAGTCCGTCACGAAGAGCGCGCGGGCTAAGGCCCAGTACGGGCTGGACTACTACTTTGTGGGGGACGAGGGCTCCCTCACCTCGTACGGAGACCCCTACGACTATTCATGGGATTCATACACGCTCTCCGCCTTCCGGGAGTGGCTCAAAGAGCGATACGGCTCCCTGGAAGCGCTGAACAAGACGTGGAAGACCAGCTTCCACGACTGGAAGGACGTGGTCCCGTACACCACGGAGGAGGCCCACGATTCCAACAACTACGCGCCGTGGGCGGACCACCGCACCTTCATGGAGATCACCTTTGCCAGCGCCTACCAGACGGTTCGCGATGCCGTGCTCCAGGGAGATCCGGACGGCCATATCGCCGTCTCCGGGACCCAGGCCACCAACGCATACAACGGCTGCGACTGGTACCGGCTGGACCAGGTGATCGACGACTTCCTCTCCTACAATGGCGGCAACCAGTGGGACCTCCACCGCAGCTTCGCCAAGCCCGGCGCCATGATAGGGCTCTGGACCGGGTACGGCTCCCACGGGCTGGGTGTGCAGAACGCCATCTGGAATGCCGCCATCCACGACGTGCTCTATCCCCAGATCTTCTGGCTGCCCTCCTTCCTCAACCCGGACTTCACCCACTCCCTCTCCGCGCGGGACATGGGCGAAGCGTTCCACGTTCTACGCTACGAGGGCGTGGGCAAGCTGCTCATGGAGTCGGAGCGGCTGCAGGACGGCATCGCCATCCACTACTCCATGCCGAGCGTCCACGCGGCGGTCGCCCTGTCGCACCCCAAGAGGGAGGGGCAGGAGACGCGCGGCTTCGACGCCGACCGGGACGGCTGGGTCCGCGTGGTTGACGACCTGGGCCTGCAGTTCGATTTTCTGGCTTATGCCCAGGTAGAGGCGGGCAGGCTGGAATCCGGGAAGTACCGGGTCCTCGTCCTCCCGCTTTCGGCGGCGCTCTCTCCGCGCGAGGTCCAGGAGATCCGGGCCTTCACGGAGCGCGGGGGCATCGTGATCGCGGACGCGGGGGCCGGCGTTATGGACGACCACTGTGCCTGGGTGGAGGGCGGATCCCTCAACGAATTCTTCGGCCTTGAGACCGCGCCCTCGTCCCACCGCGAGCTCACGCGTCTCTCCGGCCCGGTCTCGGTCACGGAGGAGGGGAAGCGCTGGGGCCTCTCCGCGGACATGCTTGGCGACCTTACGGCAGTCGAGGATGTGAAGGCGACCACGGGCGCGCCGCTGCTCAAGGTAGGCGACCACGACGCCGCGATCGTGCGCCGGGTAGGGAAGGGGTGGGCGATCTACCTGAACGTCGCGCTGGATGAGTACAGCCGCGCGCGCCGCAGGGAGTATGGGGGCGCCGGCTACCGCTCTCTGGTGAACGCGGTGTTGAGCCATCTGGAGGTCCGTCCGGCCGTGCAGGTGCTGGACGCGGACGGCCAGCCGCTCGCGCAGGCGCAGGTGGTGCGCTACCGCCTGGGCGACTCGGAGGCGCTGGTCATCCTGAAGGAGAACGTGGGCGTCAAGGCCGTCGAGGGGCGCGACGGCGTCACCGTCTACCAGGACGCTAACCTGGGCCCGGTGGCTTCGCAGGAGCTGACCATCCGCCTCCCGAAGCGCTGTCACGTGACGGACGTGCGTACCGGCAAGCCGCTGGGGGTGACCGACACCGTCAGGACTTCCATAACGGTCGGTGGGGCGCTCGTGCTCGGCCTTAGCCCGGCGGAGAACCGCCTCACGCTCACCGGTCCGGCCTCGGCCCATCCCGGCGACCACGTGACGTTCCGCCTCCGCCCCGCCCGGGCGGGGAAGACCCTCGTCCGCTGTCGCGTCTTCGGTCCAGACGGGCAGATGCTGCCGGTCTACGCCAGGAACATCCTCCTCACGGGCCAGGGGGCCGCCTTCACCCTCCCCTCCGCGCTGAGCGACCCGCCCGGCGCCTACTCCCTCCGTGCCACGGACGTCCTCACCGGCGCCGCCACCGAGGCCAGGCTCACGCTTCGGTAAGGCGCGCCGTGAAACCTTGAAATTTGTGCGCCCATCGCACATAATTCAAGCATGGATCAGATCCCTCGGCCCCGTGTGATCGCCCAGGTAGAGGGCGCTCTCCGACGCAGCCCCGTTGTCACTATCCAGGGTCCGCGGCAGAGCGGCAAGACGACGCTGGCGAGAATGGCCGCAGGAGAGCGCGGCGCTACGTTCTTCGACCTGGAGAACCCGGTAGACGCCCGCAGGCTTGAGAATCCATTGTCGACACTCGCGCCTCTCCAGGGGTTGGTAGTTATCGACGAGGCGCAGCTACGGCCGGACATCTGGCCGATCCTGAGGGTTCTCGCCGACCGGCGGCCGAAGCCGGCGTCGTTCCTTCTCCTCGGCAGCGCTTCTCCTGACCTAATCCGTGGCACGTCCGAGAGCCTGGCAGGAAGAGTCGCCTTCGTGGATATGGGCGGCTTCGACCTGGACGAGGTTGGCCCAGAAAGGTGGAGAACCTTGTGGATGCGCGGCGGCCTTCCAAGATCCTTTCTTGCCGCCGACGATGCGGACAGCTTCAGTTGGAGACAGGACTTTGTCCGGACCTTTCTAGAGCGCGATCTGCGGCAGTACGGATTCCAGGTACCGGCGATGACGCTGAGACGCCTTTGGACAATGTTGGCCCACTACCACGGACAGATCGGCAACGCCTCGGAGATCGGTCGCTCGTTGGGGGAGGCCAACACTACTGTCAAGCGACATATCGACATCCTTACTGGCGCATTCATGGTGCGGCAGCTCCAACCGTGGTACGAGAACTTGGGCAAGCGGCAGGTCAAGTCGCCAAAGCTCTATGTCCGGGACTCGGGTCTGCTTCACACACTTCTGGACCTCCGTACAGCGGAAGCTGCAGAGGCCCACCCAAAGCTCGGTGCGAGCTGGGAAGGGTTCTGCATAGAGAACATCCTGCGCTGGACAGGGGACCGCAACGCCTGGTTCTGGGGAACGTACTCCAACGCGGAGCTCGACTTGCTGGTATTCCACGAGGGAAAGCGCTTCGGCTTCGAGTTCAAGCTGGCGGACGCACCCGGCTTCACGCGGTCCATGCATATCGCAATGGAAGACCTGCGGCTCAACCGGCTGTTCGTGGTCTATCCAGGTATCGGCGGCAGCTACTCACTTGACGAGTCGACGGAAGTAATCGCCATCCAGGACCTGAACGAGAGGCTTGCAGCGATCTTCTAATACTCTCTGGACTTCGAAAGGCGCCTGCTCATGTACGTCCGGGCTCAAAGGAGCGCGGGCACATCTCCTATCCCGGGCTCTTTGCCGCCTACGACATCACGCAGCCCGGACGGGGCCGCACGATCCCCGTGCGCGGCGGGCAGACCTACCTCTACACCTTCTGGGCGCGCAACCAGAACATGGACGCGGGCTCCAATCTGACGCTGCACCTGGCCAACGGCCGGGACGTGCAGATGTTCGACATGGAGGTGATCTATTGCGGCCAGGACAACCCGTTCTGGCAGATATTCACCTGCCGGAAGAAGATGCCACCGGACGCACGGTCGGCCAGCTTCCTGCCTCTGGCCAATGGGAAGGGGTGGGCGACGTTCGACAACGTCCGGGTAACCCTCTACCAGGGCTCCGACTACGCGGCCGAGGCGCACCGCGCGAAAACGCCTCCACGGCTGGGAGCGAGCCTGGAGGGCTGGAACCGGGAGTGTCCCATCCCGCTCATCGGGCGCAACCAGCTCACGTATCAGGCGCCGGGCTACGGCTGGACGCCGGACAACCTGAGCGGCGTCGCATACCTAACTGGGACGACGCCAACCTCTACGTGGCGGTGAGCGTGCGGGACGACTTACACGCCCCGGCGACCACGTCCGAGCCGAGCGGCGATGCCATCCTTCAAGGAGACAGCGTGGTGCTGGCCATCGATCCCACCCTGCGCGGGCCGGACGCGCGGGCGCGCTCGTTTGCCTACTACCTGTCCTCCGCCGCGCCCGGCGGCGGCAGCGGCAGATACACCCTGTTCCGGCCGCCCGCGCATAGCGAAGGACGTCCCTCCGGTCATCTCCTCCGTGACTCCTCCATCTACGACATGACGGTGGTCCCGAGCCCGGGGTGCCTATACGAGCTGCGGATCCCCTTCTCGGAGCTCGGCATCAAGGGCGCGGTCGGGACCCGCATTGGGCTTTCGCTGCAGCTCAACGACAACGACGGGAACGATCTTACGGCGCGCATGAACTGGGGCGGCGGCTTGTACCCTACGTGGAATCCGCTGGACTTCGGGATTGTCACGCTGGTGGAGTAGCCGGCTACGGCGGCTGGCCCTGCAGGATGCGGGCCAGCTTCTCCGAGTCGATGTTGCCGCCGGAGACGACGCAAGAGATGCGCGTCTCTCCGGCACTTCAGCTGTCGGGGCGGTGCCGCTTGTCCACGGAGCAGGCAGAGTGGGTCACGAAGCACGTTCGGGGGAAGCCACACGCCACGGAGCACTTGAACCTGTCGCTGCTCTTGACGGAGTGGGTCTCCGAAGTCCGCCCGCGATAATCCACCTACCTATCGCTCGTTAGAGAGATTTGCCCAGCGCCATCACTTGTCCACTCGGCCGCATCCGGGAGGGAATAGAGCGCCTGAACCAGAACAGAGGCGAGCACGGTGCTCACTTACCCTGATACTCGGAACAGAGACGCTCGCCCAGACAGAAACTCTCAGCATGTGACTCAACGGCAACTACTGGAGGCGGTCCCATGATCCAATGCACGCGCATGTCGAACCTCGCCATTCTATTCGCCGCAATCGCATCGACCGTTACCCTTTGCGATCCGGGCGGAGGTCAAACTGCTGCAAGAGCTGGACGCCCCTCCGCTCTCGTACTCCTGCTCAAAGCGAGGTATCAAGACGCATTGAACGAAGTCCGTAAGGGCCTCCAGTCTTCCACCGCCAGCGCTACCGACCACGCCATATACGGGTACGCGCTCTACCAAGTGGACCGCGACAAGGTTGCGGAGGCTGGGCACGAAGCAATGCTCGCGCTCCAACTCGACCCAAACTGCGCGCTCGCCTTGGTTTCCCAAGCCCTCGTGGATGCACGGGCCCACAAAGAAGATCTGGCAGTCGCAGAACTGAAGCGTGCCATTGCCTTGGATCCAGCGCTCAGTCTTGCCCATAACGATCTTGGGATGATCTACCTCTCACTGAAAGACTACTCTGCAGCCGAGCCGGAGCTAAAGCGTGCAGTACAGCTGGAGCCGGCCAGCCCGGAGCCTCATAGCGCATTAGCGGGGCTGTACTGCGATCAGGGTAAGTACGCAGAGGCATCGGAAGAGTGCCGCTGCGCATTGGCGCTCGATCCGAGGAATGTGGGTGCACTCAACACGGCTGGCGTCATCTCCATGACGACCAAAAGGTATGTGGAGGCAGCCACGTATCTCAGACAAGCAATCCAGTTGGATCCAAAGGACGCGAACATACGCATAAACCTGGGAGACCTCTGCGGCTGGCAGGGCCACTGGACTGAGGCAACCGCGGAGTACCGCAGTGCGGTCCAACTCGATCCCAGTAACGGCCAGGCACATTCCCGTCTGGGAGGGGCACTCAAGGAGCTAAAGCAGTACGGCCTAGCCGAACGTGAGCTAAAGGAGGCCTTACGGTTGGAGCTGAAACCCCCTGACCGCGTATACGCTCACAGCCAGCTAGCGCAGGTCTACCAATCGCTCAGCCGGGCTCCAGAAGCCGAGACCGAGTACCTCAAGGTAATTGAGCTAGAGCCGAAGAAGTCCTACGCCCACGCGAACCTGGGTGACCTCTATATCCAGCTCAACCGTCTGGACGAGGCTGAAAGTGAGCTTAAGAAGGCGCTGCTCCTTGAGCAGCATCCAGCGTCGCTCCTCGGAATGGGCCGAGTGAACTTGCGGAGACGGCAATTTGACGAGGCGCTACGGTGGTTCACGCGAGTACTCGCGGCGGACCCAAATTACCCTCTTGGATTCCTGTACGAAGGAATGGCGCTTCACTTGCTAAACCGACTGCAGGAGGCCGAGGCCGCCCTCAGGCGCGAGCTAGCGCTCCGTCCGGACAACAACCTAGCGGTTTCCGAGTTGGCGCAGGTATATTCGGCTCTACATCGCTATGCCGAAGCCGAGCAGACGTACCGAAAGGCGGTCAGACAGAATCCTCGCGACGCAAGCAGCTTCAGCTCGTTCGGTGCGTTTCTGCTTAGCGTTAGGAGGGATCCCGCGGCGGCAGAACAGTTACTGCGTAAGGCAGTTACACTGGACCCCCACAACCAGGATGCCCTGATTCACCTCGCGGAAGCGCTCTTGCGGGAACACCGGCAGCAGGAAGCGACCGCCGTCGCCAGGCGGGCCATGAGGCTAGGCACCGTCATCCATCCGGTCCTGGTGGAACTCGGCCTCGCCCCCGCCGCTCCAAAGCGGGAAGTGCAGGTATTGCTGGACAGGGGCAACTCGGCCGGTACCGCCAACCGGCTGAACGAAGCGCTCCTGACTTTCGGTGAGGCCCTCCGCCGTGCCATATCTTTGCAGGACAAATCGGGTCAAGCCTTTGCCCTCCACTACTCAGGCGTCATATGGGACAACCTTGGACAGCGTACCAAGGCGATAGAGACCTACCTTCGAGCCGTGCCGGCCGAGCAAGCCGCTCACGCGTGGGCAGTACAGGCGGAGACGCTCTTCAATCTCGGCACGCAATATGAGCTCCTGGGACAGCCGCATCCGGCGTTGAAGTACTACAGTCGCTCTCTGGCAGTGCGACAGAATATCTGCGATACTGCAAGCGAAGGCAAAGCGCTCAATAAAGTGGGCCAGCTGCTCGATAAGACGGGCCGGGAGAAGGAAGCACTGGAGTTCTACGGGCGCGCCCTCACGGCGGAGCGGGCAGCGAAGGATACCGCTACCGAGGCCGCGACGACCCACAACATTGGCGTTGTCTTCGCCAGGACCCACCGTGTTCATGAGTCGGTAAGCCAGTATCAGAAGGCTGTGGAGCTTTGGAGACAAGTGGGAGACAAAGCGGGCGAGGCATTGTCTGTCAATGAACTGCAACTGGCGTATCACGCTCTAGGTGAGCCGCAGCCTGAACTCGCTACACTGAACCAACTTCTGGCGCTACGGCGCGCCGCCAACGATGCGGCAGCCGAAGCGTCCGTTCTCTGCGAGATCGGCAATGTGCAAGGCCTCTTGCGCCAACACGCACAAGCTATTGAGGCGTACCGGCAGGCCATTGTCACCGCGCAAAGGGCGAATGACCGAAAGGCCGAAACGTGGTACCAAAGGACTCTCGCGAATGCCTACTACAGCACGCACGCTCTGCCAGAGGCGACCGCAGCCTACGAGCGCGAATGCGAGCTCAGACGTGAGATCCGCGACTCCGGGGGGCTGGCCGAAGCCCTGAATTTCATTGGATTGCTCTACGACCAGATGAAGCAGCGATCAAAAGCAATGGATTACTACGAGCGGGCCGTCACGGCCGCTGAGGCGGCCCGGGCATGGGCCATAGAAGGCGCTGCTCTATACAACGTTGGAGTCTCCTACTCATCAATCGGCGAGTTGGATAAGGCACTCGACTACTACGGGCGCTCGCTCCCACTACGCCGCAAAGCGAAGGACCGTGCAGGCGAAGCCCAGACACTGGAAGCAATAGCGGGTATCGAGACGGTTCGTGGAGACTTCCAGCGTGCATCGGCGGGCCGCCAGACGGCACTCCAGCTAAGGCGTAGGCTGGGTCAGCATGTGCTGGAACGTGAGAACTACACCGCGATCGTTGCTATAAAGGCCGCTCTCGGCCAGAAGCAGTGGCTGGCGGGAAGCCTCGAACGTACACTGGCATCCTTGCTCCCCTCCGTGAAGCCGGAACTGCTGCGCCGGCTACGCGGGCTGGACCTATCGGTTATTCCGATGGAAGAGGCTCGCGGTGAGCTGGCAAAGGCGCGGAAGCCAGGGGAGTTTGGACCCCTCATAGGATCACTGCTCTTCGCGAGCCTCGTGGCCAGCGCCCATGAGGAGTATACAGAGGCGCGTACGTTCCTGGACGAGGCTGTGGCACTCTTTAAGCGAAATGGCGCCGGCGCCTTCGTCGGGGACCTGCTGCTATGGAAGGCAGCGTCCTACGACAATAGCGGGGAGAAGCAGCGCGCGGCCGACTCTCTTCGGGAGGCAGTCCAGAGCTACAGGTCATCTGCGAATCGCTTCGGACTTGCCCGGTCACTGGTAGAGCTTGGCAAACGAGTGGCAATTCAGAATACGCCTGAGGCACTGACCTATTTTGCAGAAGCGGTGCCTTTCCTGGAGGCAATCGAATCGGACGCTGTAGCGCCCGATCAAGTCGGCGAATACGAGGAGAACGTTGCCAATGAGGTGTACCCAGCGTACTGCGGCGCGCTTCTGTTGAACAACCAGCCGGAGGAAGCACTGCGGGTACTGGAGAGGGGTAAAGCCCGCGGCCTGCTGCATCTTGCGACCATGAGCCGCATGAACCTTGCGGCTGTCCTAGGCCCAGAGGCAGAGATGTGGAGGAAGCTGGTGGCGGGGAGGGCGTCCGCAGAAGCGGCGGTTCGCAAGGCGCAAGAGGACTTGCGCAACGCAATCAATGAGCCAGAGCGGGCCCAGCGCATGGCAGCGTTGGACCAGGCTCGGCTGAAGCTGCTTGATGCTGAACGGCAGTATGCGCTCGGTCGCTCAAAGGCCATCTCTCGACTTCCGCAGTTCGCCGCCCTTGCGACCAACGGGACCGGAACCTACGGGGACGTCTTCGACCGAATCCTGGCCCACGACGATGGCAGCACTCTTGTACTTGAGTTCGCGACGATCCCGTTCCAATGGCCAGAACCGAAAAACACACCCGCCCCGCCGGCCGAGCCAAGAGCGGCACCCGTGCCTGGAGAGCCGTCGCACACAGGGTGGACGCCGTATCTCGGTGTGCCGTCACGCATGGCGGTGTTTGCTGCGAGCAAGGTCGACGGGTTGAAATGGGCCTGGGTGGACTATCACGCTTTCGAATTCGATCATGATTCGGTCCACAGGTGGCTGGAGCAGATCACCTCATCCGACCCTGCAGAACCAAAGTCGGCGCGGGATCTATACGACGTGCTGATAGCGCCGCTTGAGAAGAGCGGGCTGTTACCGGCCGGCCGGTTCAAGCGGCTCGTCATCATCGGCGGTAAAGATATTGCCGACGTGCCCTTTGCCGCGCTCCTAGCCCCTTCGGGAAAGCGTCTGATAGAGAGCTACTCCCTGTCAACCGCGGTTTCCATGGCCTCGCTTGCTTCCTCAAACCCAGCCACAGCCAGCGCGGGATTGTTGGCGGTTGCGAACCCTATGGGAGAGCAAGAGCCATTGGCGGAGGCGGAGGCGCAGGCGCGCCAACTCGTCGCCAAATGGCCGCACGCCAGGTATCTACGTGGTAGAGACGCAGCAAAGTCCCAGGTGTTAAAGTTACTCGAGAGATTTGGCGTATTGCTGTTCCAGACACACGCCAAGGCAGATCCGGCGAATGGTTTGAACTCATACCTTGTGCTCGCAGGGTCGCCGGGCCAGGATGCCAATCTCTACGCACACGAAATCACGGCCCTTCATCTGACCGCCCAGCTCGCGGTGCTGAGTGCTTGTGAAACGAACCAGGGAGAAAAGAGCGGTGGGGAGGGCATAATGGGTCTTGCGTGGGCGTTTCAGGCGGCAGGTTGTCCGAGCGTGGTTGCGTCGCAGTGGAAGGTAAGGGAGACGGCAACTGCGAGTCTGATGACCAAGTTCTTTAACCGCCTCCAGGCAGGCCACCGATTGGATGACGCGCTGCGGAGCGCTATGCTCTCCATGATGAGGCAACCCGGCTGTAGGTCTCCCCTGTACTGGGCAGCATTCCAGGTCATTGGAAGATCCGGCCCGCTGCGAAACGCCCCAATGCAGGCAGCAGGATATCGCCTACCGTTGGTCAGCCCAAACCGTTAGCGGAGGAGGGCCCGATGGTGAGCGGCTCTCGCCGTGTTCCCGATTCGCGCCTGTGCATTCATAGCAGCGAGGCGGAGATCGCGGCTATCCGGCCAGCGCGAGACGGCGGCCTCGAACGCCTCTGCCTCCTCGTAGAATAGGCGGTGTTCATGGAAGACAAACGCGCGGTTTATATACCGGATCGGCCCCTCCTCGCGGCTGCTCTTGGATAGCTCCTTCTCCACCTCTTTCTCTTCTTCTTTACCCAGGAACTCAAAGCCGACGCTGTACGCGTTGCCCCTCTGGTCAACCAGGCGTAGCTCAAGCTTCGCGTCCGGGTCGGATTCACGAAGCGACGACAGCGCCTCTCGTGCCTCCGGTGAAGTGTACTGTCCCGCCCCGCCCTCTATTCCACCGTTGGCCCAAATAGGCGGCTTATCATCCAACAGCCTGTCGGCATAGCGTATGATGAGACGAATCCTTCCTAAAGCGGCAGACGGCACCCACCGGAACACAATGGTTTTCGGATTCACGACGCCACCATTCTCTGGGGGTGAGTAGATGTGCGCAGAGACGCCCTGCTCGCGACTCACCGGTTCAAAGTAGTGCGACAGACTGTCCGATCGTTGCGGGACGTTCGGAACCAGGTACGGCGGACCGCCCGGCTTAAGGGACTTCTCCGCTCCGCCGGTAAAATGGATGATCAGGTACGGGTACTTCCTGTCACAGGTCAACCGCCATCCTGCACGAAGGCGAGTACCCTCCTTGAGCGACTCCGACTTGTGGTCGTAGTAAGCTGTGCCTCTGCCCTTGTTCACGATTGCAACGAACGGCGCCTCCTCTGAAGCAGGCAGGCAGGCTACTGGAAACGTGGCTGTGCCCAACGCCATTGCCGCAAGTATGGCAAGGTTTCTGACGATCATCGTATCCGCGAAGGAGCCCTGTCGGCCGTTATTTGGCAGAGTGTCCAGCTCTCATCCTTCCCCATGCATGGTGTACGGGCTCTTCAAGGTAATAGTGGAGACATAGCGCCAGCCCGACCATGATGAAGTCGAGCCACATGACATAGAGGAAGCGGACCAGCAGGAAGCCCACAGCGGCGACTAAGCCCAAGGTGTACCACAATGCCAACTTCCGCCTTTTACTCCGAAGCGTCTCTTCTCCACTACTGATCCGGGCGAACATGATGAGCAGCCCGGCGGACAAAGCAACGTCCAGAGTCATGCGCACGGAGGTGCGAAACTCGTATAGAGGCTCTTGCGCGAACGTTTCTGCCGCGCACGCTTGGATCAAGGTGCCAGGGACTGGTTCCGAATACCCGGGGACGATGAACTTGTCCTCTGTGTGCTTTGTGTCGCCTAAGATGACGACCTTGCCTCTCATCCTGTCTTGAAATTGTCCTACCGATCTCGCTTCGGTGACCGGCAGCGACTCACGATCGAGCTCATCGAGCTTGCTGTAATTAACGAGCGAGCTGCCGAACCGGAACTTCCCGTCATCCGTCGTCTCAGTGGTTCCAGGCACTTTGCGCGTCGGCCCGCCGGGCACGCCGTCGTCAATCCACCTGAATGCCCAATGGAGCCATTTGGGGGGCGTAGGAATCCTGCCCTCGTGCTTGTCCAGGTACGCATTCGCTATTGCCGCGCTCAACGTTGGCAGGCGTGCACCTTCGTCGCCGTCCCGCTGGATCCAACGCGGCATCCTGGTTGTAACGTCCCTCTGCTTAATGACGGCTACGGCCAGTTCCTTGAACCTGGGTACGCCCAGCCAAGCGTCGGGGGGCTCCGCGATGGTACGCGAAACGCCGAGGTACAGGTGAACTGGATTACGTTCCCCGCGGTTGCCAGTCCTGCCATGCGCAAGAGACAGGCAATGCTCGAAGAATTCCGGATCGCGATCGGTCACCCAGCCATCACTCTTTGGCGCAAAGTCTATGTCCACGGCAATTGCTGCCGGTCCTTGATCGGCTATAGAGGAGACTAACTGGAGAACCGCAGCGCGGTTAGTCGGGCTGTCCTTCCCACCTGGAACCCGGCTGATGTCTATGACAAGAACCTGTGGCTTTCGGCTGTGCTCCAGCGGCGGCAACGGTGTATGGAGTAGCTGGTACGTCCAGAGCTCAATGCGATGATCCAGGCCAATGTTCTCGACCCCCAGCTTAAGCAAGATTAGGCCAAGGGTGATCACTGCGCCAATCACCAGGCTCTGTTTCGGAGAGGTCCCTTGGAGCTTTGGCTTAGCGCGCACCTGTAGGGTCCGGTGGGCTTGTTGGCCCGGTTATGCTGGCGCGGTTGCGCTGCAGGAACTTTCGGCTCATTAGCCGCTGGCCGTTCGCAGTGATGCCACTTTAGGCGGCACGAGGCACCAGCGCATCTCGAAAACGTGGCGTAGCTGCGCGATTGTAGCACTTCTAGCCCAATGAGCGATGGCCGAGGGTTTGCGACTACAGATCCTGGCCCTGGAGGATCCGGGCGAGGACCTTCGAGTCGATGTTGCCGCCGGAGACGACGCAGACCACCTTGCCGCGGCCGGCCTGGCCCGCTAGCGCAGGCGACGGGAGTGGCAACATCGGAGAGCGGGGCGACCAGCGAGCCGTCCAGGAGCTTCCGTGCCAGCTCCCACATCTCCGGGAACACGCGCGGCGCGCCGATGCCGTCCACAAAGCTGGGCTGGTACTCGATCTGCTTGGGAGCCCCCGCCGCCCAGGACGCGGCCAGAGGGGCGGCGGTCTCCACCTCGGCGGCGAACACCTTCGCCTGGGGCTTCAACGCGCGGAGGGCGCTCCCGATGCCGCAGCTCAGGCCACCGCCCCCGTAGGGCACGAGGACCGCGTCGACATCCGGCAGGTCCTCCAGGATCTCCAGGCCGATGGTGCCGTTCCCGGCCATCACGTCCGGGTCGCTGAATGCGTGGACGAAGAGTCCCTTCATACCCTCGTATCGGCGGGTCTGGAACACCTCCATCCACGTCGCGAACGGCACCGGGACTGTCCGCCCTCCCAGCCGCTCGATGGCCTGAAGCTTGGTAACCGGAGCGGTCTCCGGAACCACCACGGTGCACGGGACTCCCAGGCGGCGGGCGCACCAGGCGACGCCCTGCGCCATGTTGCCGGCGCTCGCCGTCCACACGCCATCGGACAGCTTGTCCCGGTCCGTCTGGAGGATGAGGTTGCTGGCGCCGCGCAGCTTGAAGGAGCCAATTGGCTGTAAGTTCTCAAGCTTGAGGTAGATCTCGGCCGGCGCGCTCTCCACGTTCAGGCGCACCAGCGGCGTCCGCAGCACGGTCCCGGCGATGCGCTCACGCGCCGCGCGAATAGTTTCTAGTTGAATGGTCGAAAGCTCGCTCATGAAACAGCTTCCATGCAGGTCTGCGGTAGAGGGCGCCTAGACCTTCCATAGGTCCTCTGTGCTGGGACAGCCCTCAACGTTCGGATCCGGCCATCAGCCATCAGCCATCAACCATCGATTCCGACCTCGGCCTCGATCTCCACCGGGATCCCGAACGGCAGCTCCGCCATCCCGACGGCCGAGCGTGCGTGGCGTCCGCGCTCGGGGCCGTACAGCTCGAGGATCAAATCCGAGAATCCGTTGATGACCTGGGGCTGGAGATGGAAGCCGGGCGAGGAGTTAACCATGCCGAACACGCGGAGCCAGGCCGTCACCCGGTCCAGGTCGCCGAGCTCCCGCTGGAGGCTGCCGAGGATGGCGAGGCCGGTGAGCCGGGCCGCCTGGTAGGCAAACGGTACCGAGACCTCCGAATCCACCTTGCCCAGGGGCCTCGCGAGCCATCCATCCATGCTCTGGGGCCCGTGGCCGGCGACATAGGCCCGGTTGCCATGTACGCGGACAAACGCGAACGGCAGCTCCACGCCCTGCGGCGCCCGCAGCGCGGGCGGCAGCTTCAGCCCCATCTCCTCCAGTTTTGCTTCGATCACCATTTGAGCGAATCTAGACTCTCAGCGCCTTGAGGAAGGCGACGCTCGGCGGCACGAGGTCCCAGCGCAGCTCAATGAAATAGTTTCGGACCCCGCCCACCCTGGCGGTGCGGAAGGTCTTTACCCAGTCGATGCTGCCCTGACCGAGGGCGACCTCCCGGTACCGGCGCCGCGGCCCCGGTCCCACGGGCGCGGCATCCGGCGGGTTCATATCGATGTCCTGCAGGTGCATGGAGAAGAAGCGGCCCGGGTACTTCTGGAAATAGTCCGCGGCGACGAAACCCGCCGTGATGGTGGACATCTGGAACTGGAACTTCACCAGCCGGGGGTCAAGCAGGTCGAACAGCAGGTCGTAGGTGCGCTTGCCGTTTACCATAGAGAGCTCGAACCCTTCGTTGTGCAGCCCCTGCTGCATCCCCGCGCCATGGGCCACCTGGGCGATGCGGTTGTACTCCTCGGCAGCGTGCTTCACCTGGTCCAGCGTGGGGTGGCTGCCGCCGTTCCCGTCGCCGAGGCTGGCGGTGATCATCTGCTTGATGCCGATCTCCCTGGCCCACGCGATGGACTTCTCCTGGCTGTTCCGCAGCTCGTGCATGGTGAAGTGGGAGCTCTCGGACTTCATGCCGTGGTCGGACAGGATGGTCCGGACCTGCTTCGGGTCGCTGAGCGAGGCGAACTCGTCTCCGTAGCCGATGGGGGAGCAGAGCTCCAGTCTGGATACTCCGATGACCGCCAGTGACTTGACCAGCGCCGGGAAGTCCCCGATCATCGATCGCATCGGCCAGACCTGGCAGCCGATGGGTATCCCCAGCGGTCCCCGCTCGGCAGCGGACGGATCCGCCACGCTCGCCAGCGCCACTCCCGATACTCCCGCCACCATCACCTTCGCCAGCAGCTCCCGCCTGGTCAACACTCCCACACTGTCTCTCCTCTCCTCACCTGAACGCCTGAACGCCTGAACACCTGAACACCCTCCTATATCTCCCAGCCCGGTCTATATTCACGCGTGAGGTACCGCTTTGCCGCCGGGAGAGCGCGCGTGAAGAGCTGGTTGCTGTTGGTGGCTGTACCGGGCTGGGTTCGTTGTTCACTACATGTCCTCGCTGGGAAGCCTACTCCATGGCTCCGTACGCCAACGTCCAGAAGTCGGAAAACACCTTCGGCGGTTCCGGCGATTCCATCATACGCTGGGTGAAGAGGATGCCGATCATCTCATTCGCCGGATCGGTATAGGCAGTCGTTCCGAGCCCGCCCGTCCAGCCGAACCGTCCGGGGGAATGGTAGATCTCCCTGCGTTGAATGTCGACGGCTACTCCGAAGCCCCAGCTACTGAAGTCTCCAAAGAACAGTTCGGCGCCGGTCCGCTGCTCAGCGGTGAGCTGATCGGACGTCATCAGCTCTACGCTGGCGCGTGAAAGGATCTGTTCTCGGCCGTGCCTGCCTTTGTTCAGCAACATCAGGCAGAATGCGTAGTAGTCCTCTAAGGTCGAGACGAGCCCGCCGCCGCCCGACTCGGAGAGCGGCTCAGATCCCCATGCGCTTCTCTCTACGTCGTCAAACACATCCAGCTCACCGGTTTGACGGTTGTACTGGTAGGACGTGGTGAACCTGTCGGTCTTGTCCCGGGGCACGTGGAACGCGGCGTCCTTCATCCCAAGCGGATCGAAGATGCGCTCTCGCATGAAAGCTCCAAGCGACTGTCCGGTCACTCGCGCGATCAGGGCGCCGAGCACATCCGCGCTCACGTGGTACATCCACCGCTCCCCCGGCTGCGCCATCCACGGGAGCGAGCCGAGCCTGCGCAGCCACTCGTCCATTCCGGGAGCCTGGGAGGGCCTGGGAGGACCGTCTCCGCCGATCTGGTTTTCTCGTATCAGCCTCTGAATTGGATAGGTGTCCGGCATTGCCATCACGCTGCCAAAGCCCATGCGAAACGTCAATAGGTCGCGCAGCGTTATCGGGCGCTGTGCCGGCACGGTGTCGTCAGCGGGGGACGAGAGCGACTTCAGCACGCGGCGGTGCGCGAGCTCAGGCAGCCACGTCTCGATCGACTCATCGAGCCGCAGCTTGCACTCTTCCACGAGAATCATCGCTGCGACGGCAGTAATGGGCTTTGTGATGGAAGCGATGCGGAAGATCGTGTTGGGTCGCATGGGTGAAGGACTGCCAAATGAAACGGTGCCGAGCGTCTCCACGTGGATGTCGCCCCGATAACTAACCAGGGCGACCAGGCCCGGAAGCTCCTTACGTTCGATGAATCCCGACAGAACGCGGTGCATACGCTCGAAGCGTGAGTTCGAGAGCGCCGTAGTGGTCATTTGTGACTACTTCTCCTTGCTGGGGTCGGGGGACGGGCAATACGGTGACCGCTCCAGGTGGTGCTGATGTCAATGATGCCTTGTAGGGATGGCCATAGGCGTTAACGTACCGGTAGGGATTACCGTCCAGCGTGTTAACGAGGGCGTAGATAGCGGCTTCGGCCCGAGCGTGTATCTGTCTCCACCGTCCACGCAGTCGCCGTGTACTTCGGGGCGCAGCGAGGTAAAGCCTCCTCAGCGTGAGCCGAGCGGAACGGAGGCAAGCTCGGTGTCCGTGTGGTTCCTGAGGCCGGCGAGCGGTCAACCGATCGCTGTCGGCAGCTTGAACCTCAGGAACTGGTCGAAAAGCGGTGTCTTGCGGAACGCGGTGGGTGCGGTAAAGCGCCCATCGGATTGACACTCCACGAGACCAAGATCCCGGAGCGGACGCAAGTACCGGAGCTGAGCATAGATGGTGCAGGCGTTCCCCCACGAAAATTCGGGCAGCGAGTCCCTGGTGGTTGGTAAGAACAGGTGGGGAGCTATTTCTGCTACCGGGACCCACTCGCTCGAACCCCCATCTGGTACAGGGCGAAGCCGATGAAACGCTGCACCTGGGGCGCGGCAGGCAATCGGTCCATGGCGGCGAGGTTGAACCGGGTGAATAGCGTCCGGAAAATCAGCCGGTACAGTTCGCCCGTCGAGGCCGGGGCCAGAAGCGCTCGCGCCCGCTTTGTCAGCCGGAACTCACCCTTGCGGTACAGCAGGAGACCGGCTTGCGGCAGAAGATGCCGCAGCAGCTCTAAGTACGGGACGTCGCCCTGGTTGAAGACCTTGTGATACTTGCGGAGGAATTCGCGCTTGTCCTCCTCAATCGTGAACTCCTCGAACATGCGGGCTGCGATCTTGCGGTTGAACGCGCCCGTGGCAGTCGCCTTGGCGCCGCCAAGCTCGTCCAGGACTGCCAAAACCCTGCGGGCATTCTGCAGGAGCGGCGCCGCCGCAAGGTCCTCCACTTCCAGGTTGGCGTTTAGCGATAGCGCTCGGTCCATCCAGTCATCTGACGTCAGCGCGTGGACCTGCATAGGCGAGAGACCGCCGAGCTCCTCCTGGGGCGTACGGTTGTAGCGTTCGCAGACCTCCGCGGCGATCCGGTTCGCCTCCTCCAGCGAGCGGGGCCTTCGGCGTTCGATCTCCCTGCGCAACAGCTCCGCAGCCGGATGTGACGGTGCCTGCCTGCTGGCTTTCAGGTCGATGCGCATTCTATGCGTTCCTCCTCCTCAGCACTTGCGCCGTTCGGCGGGTAACTTCCTGCCGGTCGGCGTCTCGTTTTGTGAAGGTGGAGTAGGCAATGTGCTCCAGGCCGATCTGGAGCTCGTAGGCGGTCAGGCGGTCATCGAACCCCGGTACTTCCAGGCCGATGGAGCGGTAGTGCTCCTGGAAGACACGTCGCAAATCGAGTGCCTCCATGGCGGGATACCAGGGCGCCCAGAAGGTGAACCAGGCCAGCTCATAGAGGAAGTCCCCGACCTTCGAGCAGCCCCAGTCAAAGACGGCGGTGAGCCGGGACCCATCCGGCTCAACAAGGACGTTCCGGTTCAGAAGGTCCCGGTGGATGACGTGCCCGACTTCTGGGCAGGCGGGGAGCAGCTCGCGGAGGGCGCGCTCGCCGAACACGAACACCTCCTCGATGTGGGGCAATTCGTGCAGCGCTGCACGCCAGCCGCTCACGCGCCCGCCGGGCGGGTCTTCCAACGACGACAACAGCCACTCGCGCCAACGGGTTGAGGGTTGAGGGGTGAGCGTTGAGAGAGTCACCGAGCGCAGGTGGTCCAGGGCGCGGAGCAGCGCGGGCAGCACACTGCGCCATTGCCGCTCATTAAGCTCTTCCAGGAAGATGCCGAAGTGGCGCTCGGAGATCGCAAAGAAGCCGCCCAAAGCCTCTCCGATCTCCAGCACGGCGGGGACGGGGAGCTCCGGTCCGGCGTAGACCATGGCCTCCCGGTCCTTCTGGAAGTCCTCCACGTGCCGGCCGAAGCGGGCCACCAGGTCGCGGCCGTCCAGGCGGAAGGAGAACGCACGGGACCAGTCTCCTCCGCCTAGCTCCGCCACGTCCGTAGCGGCGGGGCCGTACCGCTCCGCCAGGAAACGCGCGGCCTCCTCTCGGTCTACCGGCTGAGCCATACCCATCTCCTAATCTTGCGAATCCCGCACGATGGATCAAGCGGGCAATTGGCTCTTGCCCTATAATGGTGCGGATAACGCTGAATCACAAGGGGATACCATCCACATGCAAAAGATGACACGTCGACGGTTCATTCGGGAAGCCGGTTCGCTTTCACTCTGTGGCGCTCTCTGCGGCGTCCTGGTGGACGAGGCCAGGGCACGCGACGCAGGACCCCGGCTGGAGCACCGCGATAAGCAGTATTACGTCGGCATCCGCACGGTCTGTTCGATGGAAGATATTGGACCCAAGGTCTCCGGGTTGTTCCCTGAGGTACGCCAGTGGCTGGACCGTAAGGGTGTCCGGCCCACGGGCGCTCCGTTCATCCGGTACCTGGTGATCGACATGGCGAAACGGCTGGAGCTGGAAGTCGGCTGGCCGGTGCCGAAGCCCGTGCCGGGTGATGGCCGCGTCCATGCGGGCGTGCTGCCCGCCGGCCGGTACGCCGTCCTGAACCACACCGGAGCGCCGAGCAGCCTGGTGCGGGCCAACGCGGACCTGCAGGCGTGGGCCAGAGAGAAGCACATCCGCTTCCAGATGCGGGAGACAAAGCGCGGCTCCGTGTGGGGCT
>CAYNFH010000001.1:50491-116169 GCA_964396385.1 uncultured Chthonomonadaceae bacterium
CTGCCGGGTGGAGTTCTCCCTGACGGACCCCCATGAACAGCCGGACATGGAGAAGTGGCAGACCGAGATTGCGTACCTGGTGGCGGACGCCGGGCGCGGGTAGCGGCTCGGCCGTGGCGTGCATAGTGCGCGGTGCGCACGTCGGAACGGTATGATCGGGTATGGCTGCCCAGACAGACGACTTAGCGGCGCCGCGCTGGGCGCGGACGTGGGCGTGCACCATAGCGGAGGCGGAGCCGGCTTCCTCTACCCGCGTCGGGAGCAATGACGCCAATGCCGTGTACCGCCTCCAGTTCGCGGACCGAACACTGTTCCTGAAGGTTGGCCCCTGCCTGCTGCCGGAGTACGAGAGGCTGCGCTGGCTGGAGGGTCGTCTGCCCGCTCCGCGCCCAGTTGCGTTCACGGGGCAGGATGGTGTGGACGCGCTACTCACGTCGGCGGTGGCGGGGCAGAGCCTGGCGGCGCTCTGCGCCTCGCTCTCGCCGCCGGACATCGTCGCGCGGATCGCGGCGGCGCTGCGGGTCCTCCACGAGGCGGATACCACCGGCTGGCCGTTTGGTGGGAGCGGCCGCGTTCTGGTGCACGGCGACGCCTGCCTGCCCAACTTCCTCTACGTTGGAGAGCTCCTGAGCGGCTACATCGACGTGGGCGAGATGGCCCTGGGCGAGCCGGAAGTGGATCTGGCCGCCGCCGTCTGGAGCCTCCAGTACAACCTGGGCGCCGGGCACGGAGCGGCGTTCCTGCGGGCGTACGGCGTAACCGACGCGGACGAGGAGATAGTAGAGCGCCTACGGGTGAGCTATGAGCTGCGCTGACGGTCCGGTTCTCCGGAAGTCACTATCGGTGGCCCCATCGTGACTGAATAGCAGTGATGGCATTCCCCCACAAAGTGGGACCATGGTCCCACTTTGTGGTCATTTGGTCCCATCGCCGGACGAGCATGAAGGATTTGAAGAGGCGGCCGTGGCGGGCGTTACGGTAAATCTATACATCGGCGAGCGTGAGTCCTCCGTCATATGAACGCACTCACGCGGCCAGACACCTCCCTGGTAGGGAGGGCGAGGAACGGAGCTGCGGGTACGGCGGTGAGTGGGTGGGCCGGCTGAGGCCGCCTTATGACGTAATCTGAATTCCTGCATCACGGCTCTTCGCGGTCCGCGACAGTGCGTTGAGCGGCGACTGCGGCTCGGAGCTCAGACAGAACTCCCTCCAGATCCTGCTGCACTCGGTCATTGGAGAACCTCAGTACGCGCAGGTTGCGACGCTCTAGAATCCGGTCTCGCTCCACATCATAATCCTTCTGTCCGGAATGAATCGAGCCATCCAGTTCTATTACCAGCCCTGCCGCATGGCAGTAGAAGTCCACGATGAAGCCATCGATCACCTGCTGTCGCCGGAATGGTACTCCGTCCAGCCGGCTGTTCCGGATCCGGGCCCACAGCTTCGCCTCCGCGTCGGTCATCCTGTGGCGCATCATCCGCGCCGACTCCCGCTTCACCTGCGAGCTTGGCCCGTACACGATGCCTGAGCGGTCTACCTCATTCTGCTCCATACCCGCACCTTCTCCGGCCGACCCGGAGGCCCACGCCCGGAGGCCTACCCACGCAACTCCGTACGTGTTGCTCCGCCATACGGAAGGCCCACCCACGCCCGGAGGCCCACCGGCATATTGCTGTACGCGTTGCTGCGCCCTACGCCCTCCCTGAGAGGGAGGGGAGCCATTGGTGTGAGGTTGATACATGGAACGGCCTGCCAATAATCGGACTTACTTCAGGTACGAGCGGCCCGGATGCTTGCGAACGAACCTGATGACCTCAAGCATCCAGACACCTCCCTCCCAGGGAGGGTGCGGAACCGGGCGGCGAGTAGGGCAGTGCGCAGGTGGGCCGGCGCGACGGGCTTGCCCTGCTAATCTCCTGCTACGGCCGGCACGTGCATCCGCGGCTCAGAGAACCACCGACGTCGTTGGCAGCCCACCGGTCCAGTTCTGCCGCGTCGTTGGAGCAGACCTTGCGGTATCCGTTCCCGACGCGGCGGGCGGGGCTCGCTATGTGGCGGCACGTGGCGCGGTGCAGCACAAGGTAGATCGGAGATGGATTCTCGTAGCAGTTCACCACGTAGCCGTTCGGGTTGGCGGCCAGCCAGGCGAAGTAGGCCTGGTCACTGTCTGGGAAGTCCGGCATGCGATTCTCCTTCTCCGAGGTGGCTGGTTCGCTCATGCCAGGCGGACCCCTCCTATTCCGTTACCGGCCGGACCGTCGGCAATATGGTCGCTACAGGCGGAGTGAAGTGGAGCCTCAGCGCCTCGCCCAGGTTCGCCAGAGCCTCGGATTCACTCTCGCCCTGGCTTGCAACCTCTATCTCCCTGCACTGGGCTATGTACCAGTTACCCTCCTGCCATACGTTCGCGGTGAAATGCTGCTTCATGCTCGCTCCTTCTCGCACCTTCGATTGTTACTCCCGTTGGTCCCCTGTCAGCCCGAACTTCTCCAGCACCTGGGTGAGGCGGGCGTCGGCTTGCTCGCGCTCGGTGCGGGCGGCGGCCAGGTCCGCCAGGATCTCGGCCATGGGGCGGTGCGTTACGCGCTCTCCGAGAACTTGGGGACGTCGGTGGCGCCGCGGATGACGCAGGCGGCGTCCCAGAGCCATTGCTCCAAGGACGAGACGGAGAGGCGCTCGCCTTCGGCGGGCTCCATGGTGAGGGTGTGCTGGGCGGTCAAGCGGGCCTCCGGAAGTTCGAGGTGGACCCTACGCGCCGATTCCGGCGCCATGAGCCACGCTAGGATTCGGGGCTCATCCGGCTACATCCTCCGGTATCTGAACCCACGCGCACAATCTGCAGGATGCTCTCCACGACCTCGTTCAGCGGAGCAGTGGTGTCGATCACGTGATGGGCGGTGCGGCGGAGGAGCGGCTCGAACGTTTCGATGTGTCTCCGGACCTCCTGGAGCTCTTCGGCGGACTTACCGTAGCGGTTGGTGGTTCGACGGGCGAGCCGCTCGAAGATCACGCCGGTCGGAGCCGTCAGTAGGATGATGTGGTCGAACTGAGGGTAGAACCTCCCCTGGTTGGTGGCGCAGCCGGAAAGGAACAGGACGTCGCCCTCGGCGGTCGAGAGGAGCTCCTGGATGAGATCCTCGCGCCAGACCCAGTCGCCGTCCGGTCCGCGCTCCGACCAGCCGTAATCCGCATCTACCGCCTTGTATCCGCGGTCGGCAAGAGCCTGAATGACGGAGGACTTGCCGGTGCCGGACATCCCGGTGAGAAGGACGCGTTTCATGTATCCTTAGGAACCACGGCATACAAACCGCTATGTAAAGCAGATCCCTCGCGGAGCTCGGGATGACAGATTGGTGCGGTTCGAGTATCTATCCAACAGCGTGGTGGTTCCGCTATTGGCCACTGGGATTCGAACGCCGACCTGATTGATTGGATCGGTGCTACTTCACGGCAACCGGCGTGGGGTTTTGGGGCAGGCAGTTTCTTGCGAGCCACTGGGGGTAGACGGTTGCTTTCCACCGGCCGGACTTCACCCACGGATCGCCGTCCAGCCAGGCCTGGATCTTCTTGTCGTCCGTGCCGCGGAAGAGCGCTATCTCGCGGACCGCATCGCCGGAGGTGGCCACCGCGTGGAAAGCCAGGCCGGCGCTCGCGCCATCGCGTATCGCGTCACGGTGTGGCGTGCCGGCCGGCTGCTTCGGCAGCGCCCCATTCTCCAGGCGCTCAAGCACCACCAGCCGGTTCTCTTCTATGGAATCCGCGTCGGCCCCGGTGACCCGAAGTACCTCGCCGAAATCCGGTTTCAGCGGCACCACGTGCGCGGTGAAGATGCCGTGCTGGAAGAAGGGGTCCGGTTTGAAGCTCTCGTCCACGTCCCGGCGGGACTTGACGGTGAGCAGCACGATACCCCGGCGCGTCCCACCCGGATCCCGCATCGGACCGGCCACGGTGAGCCGCTTCAGATCGTAGAGGCGCCTGGAATTGCCCAGGTGGGCCTTCATCATCTCTTCGCTCTCCGCCTGGGAGAGCATGGCCTGCACCTTGGTGTGCTCGATGAACACCCACCAGGACCGTTCTTGCGCCTTACCGCCGCCCGGCGCGCCAAGCGCACAGGCAAGCATGATCGTCATCCACATCCCCGGATCTCCCTCTCCCCGTAATGACCGCTCGCCCGGATCGATTCGCGATCAGGGCGGGAAAGACCTTCCGGGAAGCCGAGCGACCCGGTGTGTTTAGCGCGTGCCTTGTCATAGCCGATAGAGAAAGCGCCTGAACCTGCTCTCCTCACCGCTCCGGCGAGAGGAGCGGCGCGCGAGACATGACGTCCGTAACCGTCCAGCCCCAGAGCATATCCCGGCAGGCGCCTCCGGAAGTGCGGCGGAACCGCTGGCTCCTCTTTTGGAGCCAGGCGGTCTTCATGTTTGCCGCGGGCCTGCTGGACGTAAAGACGCTCCTGCCGGCTTTCGTCAGCAGGTACAGCGCATCCCTGCTGCTCGTCGCCCTCCTGCCGGCCCTCGGCTCCGGCTGCAAGCTGCTGCCGCAGCTCTTCGCGGCTCACGTCATGCGCCCACACGCGCACAAGAAGCCGTGGCTGCTGGCTGCGGACCTGGCGCGCATTCTGCCCATCGCGGGTCTCGCGTGGATGCTGTTTGTCCGGCCGCGCGCTGCCGGGCCGGCCGTACTACCCGTGTGTTACTTCGCCCTTATTCTGTTTACCGTGGCCAACGGCGTTGGAGCCATCGCATGGTGGGACATCCTGGGCAAGACCGTCCCACGCTCCGATCGGCCGGGGCTGTTCGGTGGTATGATGCTGGGAGGATCGGCTATGGGGCTTGCGGCCGGCGCGCTGGTGGAGGCCCTGCTCAAGAGCTCGCGCGGGCCTTTTTCGCACGATTTTGCCCTGCTGTTCGCCCTGGCGGTGGGCGCTCTGGCGGTTACGTTTGTCGTGGATGCCGGGCTGGTCGAGCCTGCCGGCAGCGCAGCGCCCATTCCGGATACGCGTCACGACTCCCTGGTTCGGCTCGTACGCCTGCTCAGGGATGGAGGGCCGTTCGCCCGGCTGATGCAGGCGCAGTTTCTGCTAGGAGTACCGGGTCTCGCCGCGGGGCTCTACACGCCGTACGCGCTTGGCGAGCTGAGGCTGCCCCTGGACGCTATGGGGCTGCTGGTGGCGGCCACCGCAGCGGGCTCTGGTGTGGGAGGCATCTTCCTGCCGGGACTGTCGCGACGGCGGGGTAGCCGGTCCGTCCTGGCGGTAGCGGCGTCAGCGGTGGTACTGGCGCCACTCGTCGTCGCGGCCGCGGGAGCTCTCCGGGGCTTCCTGGGCCTGCGCGCGGCGTGCTGCGCCATCAGCTTCGGCTGCCAGGGGCTGGCGACGAGCGGTCTGTTCGTCGGCATGAACGACCTCGTGCTCGCGCTGGCGCCGGCGGATGACCGACCGTTGTACGTTAGCCTGTCCAATTCTGTTTCAGGCCTGCTCGTGCCTCTTCCGCTGCTTGGAGGCGTGCTGGCCCAGCGGTTTGGCTCGGCCGCCGTGCTCTGGCTGTGTCCGCTGCCCGCAGTCGTGGGGCTGCTCAGGCTCCGCGCCCTGCGTGCGCCAGGCGTGGGGGCAGGGCCAGGATGAAACAGGTTCTGTACCGGTATTTATGGGTGGAGTGAGGGCCTCTTCTTCTACTGTAAATGCGGTATGGGAAGCCAAATCGGCTCCCCGGACGCTGTAAAGGAGAGAACCATGCGCCCAAAACTCTTGTTGATTCCCATGCTGGCCGTACTTGCCGGCCAGGCGGCCCAGGCTCAGCAGTACACCGTTACCGACATCACCCCGGCCGGCGTGGATGCTATCGCTACATCCACCAGCCTGTACGACGCGTTCAAGCCGGCGGGCGCGCTCTACTCTGGAGCGGACTTCTCCGATCCGAAGGCAGCCGTTTGGAACGGCTTTACGCAGGACGCGGTGAACCTGCATCCCGCCGCCATCTTCGACCTGCCCATCACCGGCGGAGAGGGACGATCCATTGTGACCGGCACGGATGCCCTAACCCAGGTGGGATACGGCTCCGGCCCCAATACATCGCAGCGCGACCTCGCGGTGGCATGGAGCGGAACCGCGGACTCCGCCTCCGTGCTCCCGGTCCCGTTCAACCACTACGAATCGAGGGCGCTGGGCATCGGCAGCGGCCAGATCGTGGGATACGCGTACACGCAGCAGAGCTCGGGAGGCCGCGGCACCATCCACTTCTTCGCCGGCCCGCCCCACGCCCTGCTGTGGGATGAGACCACGCACGCGGTGGTAGACCTGGAGAACGGCGCGCAGGGCACGGTCGCCGTCGCGGCGACGTTTGGCAAGCAGGTGGGTTATGGAGGCGTCTACCCACCCACCACGCCCGGCCTGATTCTGGACCAGCCCAAGGCCATGATGTGGCAGGGCAGCCCCAATAACTTCGTGTGGCTGCATCCGCCGAGCGGCTACCAGGCGTCCGAGGCGCTGGAGACGGACGGGATCCAGGAAGCGGGCTGGGGACAGCTCAACGGCGGCGGAGGCAAGACTACGACCATTCCCCCTACCCACGCGATGTACTGGACCAATAGCGCGGCGAGCTTTGTGGACCTGCACCCCGCCGGGTACGTGAGCTCCTACGCGCTGGGCGTTGCCATGGGACAGCAGGTGGGCTACGGCACGGATGCGGCCGGGCTGAGCCACCCGCTGGTGTGGAGTGGAAGCGCGGCGAGCGTGGAGGACCTGGGCCAGTTCCTGCCGGCGGGATACAGTTCTGCCGTCGCGACCGGCATCGATACGTCCGGTAACATCTCCGGGTACGCGATCTACGGTACGCAGCGGCGGGCGATTATCTGGTCGCCCGTGCGGTAGCCCCACGCCGAGCGCGGCGGTCTGGAATAGGCTGTAGGGGGCCGGGTGGCCTTTCGCATACCGGGCCGAGTGCCCAGAGGCCCGGCGGCCACCCCGTCCCGTCCCGGCTTTGGAGTGCGGCGGCTTGACGCCGCTTTCTCTGTGCCGTAATTCAAGCACTAATCGATAAACGCGGTAGGGGCCGGGCGCCGTCCCGGCCCCTTTACAGTGGGTCCGCGACTATTCCTTCACCCGTTTGTATCCTGCCAGGAAGAGCAAGGTCTTGGGCTTCGATTCAAAGCGGGTGGGGCGCGCCTTACCGGAGAGGTCGTAGCAGATCTTCATCCGGTCTCCGGAAAGCTGGACGATGGCGGGATAGGTCTTGCCCTTGTTGGGTCCCTCCGTCCCGTGCACGTCCATCCCCAGCGGCTTCCGGTTGGGAAGAACCGTCCACGTCCCGCGGTCCGGGCTTTCGGCGCCCAGGAGCCCGTACTCCCCTTCCGTGAACTCCAGTTACGACAACAGCAGCATGGCGTAGGCGGCAAGCCAGTGCTCCACCATGTAGTCGCTGCCGGACACCTGCGGGAGGGAGGCCGCCGCGTGCCGCTCGGCGGCGCGGAGGAGGGGCGCGGAGCGGCCGTCTTGCGGCGGAAGGTTCTCGGCGATGCGCGTGAACGCCGCCGCGCGGCTCAGGTTGAGGCCGTGCAGATGGGCGATCTGGCCATCGGTGGGATCGGAGACTTCGGCCGGTGTAAAGAGGGATGCGGGCTCCTCCCGGGCCAATCCGGGCAGAAAGCTGGACAGCCACTCCGCGAACGCACCTGATTCCAGGAGTCGGGACATCAGGTCCGCTTCGCACAGGCAGGGAGACAGGAAGTCGGTTCCGGAGGGCTCGTAGCGCGCCGGACAGTCGATGTCGGCCCCGAACCACTTGCCGGCATGGAAGCGGATGGCATCCAGTAGGCGCAGGTCGCCCTGACCGGCCAGGAGCCGCGCGTAGTCCCAGGAGCGGGAGAGCGCGAAGGCGGTGTTGGAGTGCACGCCGATGCGGACCGGATGGCTTAGCCTCGGCAGCCAACCGACCAGCGCCTTCACGATATGGTGGGCCAGCGGGCGGACCGCCTCCGCCCACCGGCGGCCTTCGGGATCGTCCCAGGTCTCGAGCTCATGCTGGAGCGTCAGGAGCCAGCCCCAGCCGTAGGGTCGCTCGATCCACAGGTGCTGCGGCTGCTGGAAGAACCGCAGCTCGACGGCCAGGTTCTCCGAGGTGAGCTGCCGCCGCAGAGTCTCCTGGGCGGCGGCGGCGATGGGCTCCCGGGGCAGGAGCTTCAGCAGGCGGACCAGGACCCAGTGCATCTCCACGGCGGAGTGCCAGTCGAAGCAGCCGTAGAAGGCCGGATGCTGCTCCCGGTGCGTAGGATAGGGGCCGGGTCCCGTGGCCACAAACAGCGGCATTACCGGATACTCCCGCGTGATGCCGGCTATCGCCGCTCCCGCGATCTCTGCCGCCCGCTCACGGAGCAGTGCCACCCGCTGCTCCGTTTCGATTGACATTTTGCCCGCCCACACCGGATCCACCCTGCGGCGAGTTTAGCCAGGCACGGTTGCCCGGCGTGTGCCGCTCACTCGGCGCCAGGACTCGCGAGCGCAATGAGCTGATCCGTGCTCATCTCACGCCCTCGTTCCCACGCAGCCGCGAACACCGCGTCGCCTAATTGCCCACGCGCCACGGCAACGTTGTGCTCGTAGTCGGCTCGTTCTCCTTCGAAGCGGGCGACGTGCGCCGACTCACGGATCCGCTCGATCCCGCCCCAAAGAGCAGTCGCCTCCGCTGGCCGGCCTTCGCGCAGAGTGAGCATGGCCCACCCCTCCAGTGAGACCAGAAGGGTCTGTTCTACATCTATTTCCATCGAGATCGCCGTGCTTCGCGACAAGAGCTTGCGGGCTTCTCGGAGATCCGACCGTGCCAGGGCCGTCCGCGCCAATAGCGCTGTTAGCAGGGCCACGCTCTTCCTGTCGCCCAGGTCTGTGGCGATGGCAAGGGCCTCCTCCCTCAAGGCGCGGGACTCTTCATAATTTCCCTGTCGGTGGCGTACGCTTCCCAGCACGATCAGCGGGTAGATCGTCCCATGTGCGTTGATCAATTGGCGGAAGCCCCTCAGGCTCTCCTCGGCCCAGAGTCGCGCCTGCTCCAGATCGCCTTCTTCCAAGGCCGAGAACGCAAGGTTGACCAGCGCCGTTGCAGTTCCTTGATGATCGCCGAGTCCCCGGATAATGGTCAGGCTCTCTTCATAGAACGCCCGCGCCTCGCTGTACCGTCCCTCCGCAGCCGCCAGGACGCCGAGGTTGTTCAGTGACGCGCTGATGCCCTGGCTGTCCTCAAGCGCCCGCCGCGTCGCCAGACCTTCTTGGAGCAGCGCGCTCGCCTTCGCGTGGTCGATGGCAATCGCGAGTGCGCCCGCCGCGTTCAGTGCAGCAGCTCGCTCCCTGGTGGCGCCGCAGGCCTTGCTGTGCTCCAGTACAGCCTCCAGGTGACCAAGTCCGTCGCTGTAGTATCCGCGCACTTCCCAGAACCGCCAGAGTGCGATGGTGAACCGCAGTTCCTTTGGGACGGCTTCAGGATCGTCGGCCAGTTCCTCCGCACACCACGCCAGCGCGGCGCGAATGTTTTCGTGCTCCATCTCGAGACTCCGGTGCCACCGCGCTTGATCCGCACCCCTTAACTGCTTAGCAGCTTCCTCCGCATACCATAGGAACCATTCACAATGCCGGCGGCGTAGCTCACCCATCTCGCCGCTTTCCAGCAGGCGGTCGCGGGTGTACTGTCGGATCGTCTCCAGCAGTCCGAATCGGCCTGTTTCGTCGTGGGTTTCGTCCGCCAGCGGATCGTGCAGCGTCACGAGGGACTTATCTACCAGGCTGGACAGCAGGTCCATAACCTCCGATTCGTCGATTCCTCCCTCCGAGCAGACGGCTTCAGCCGCCCGCAATGCCCAACCTGCAGAAAACACAGACAGGCGGCGCAGCAGTTTCTTCTCCGCCTCGCTCAGCAGGTCGTAGCTCCAGTCAATGAGCGCTCTGAGGGTCTGCTGGCGAGGGAGGGCGGTGCGGCTTCCGCCTGTCAACAGACGGAAGCGCTGGTCCAGCCGTGAGCAGATCTCCTCGACGGGCAGAGCCCGGACGCGGGCCGCTGCCAGCTCTATGGCGAGCGGCATCCCGTCGAGACGTCTGAATATAGACGCGACCGAGGCGGCGTTCTGCCGGGTGATTGCAAATCCGGGCTGGCACAGCTTGACCCTCTCCGTGAAGAGCAGCACCGCCTCGGATTGCTGTACCTGGACAGGGTGAGTGTCGGTTCCTGTGCGAGGCAAGGAGAGTGAAGGTACACGGTAGGTCTGCTCACCGGTTACTTTTAACCCCTCTCGGCTGCTCGCCAGGATCTGCACGTGAGGGCAGAAGCGAAGTATCTGGTCGACTAAATGCGCGCAAGATTCGAGCAGGTGCTCGCAGTTGTCCAGTAAGAGGAGGAGCCGCTTCGGCTTCAGGGACTCCACCAGAGTACGGGTGAGCGGCTTGCCAGATTCCTCACGCACTCCAAGCACCAACGCGACCTCCTGAGCCACAAGATCCGAATCCGTGACGGATGCCAGCTCGACCACCCAGACGCCATCGGGATACATGTCCAGCCTATTGGCCGCCACCTGGAGGGCCAGGCGCGACTTGCCACAGCCGCCTGAGCCCGTGAGCGTCAGAAGGCGCGCCGTCTTGATGAGCGTGTGAATCTCGCTCATCTCCTTCTCGCGACCGATGAAGGACGAGAGCTGTACGGGCAGATTGTTGGGCAGTTCGGTGCTGTCGAGTGACCGGAGCGGGGGGAAGGCGGAGGCCAACTCAGGGTGGATTAGCTGAAAAACATGTTCGGGCCTTGCAAGATCGCGGAGACGATGTTCCCCGAGGCTAAGAAGGGAGCATAGGGGCGGAAGATTATCGCGTGCCAACTCCTGCGCAGCGGCAGAGATGAGCACCTGCCTTCCATGGCCCGCCGAAAGGAGCCGCGCGGCGCGGTTGAGCGCTTGCCCCACGTAGTCTCCATCCCGCGCTTCGGCGGCTCCCGTGTGAATCGCCATCCGGACACGGATCGACAGATCGCCTGCCGCAAGTGATCGCAAACTGAGCTGCGAGTCAAGAGCAGCTCGCACGGCGCCCGGAGCGCCCGAGAAGGCGGCGCAAAAACCGTCTCCTACCGTCTTGAACACAATGCCACCGTACCGTTCGACGGCTGCCTTGATGATACTGTTGTGGAGTGACAGGGCCTCACGCATTGGTTCGGGGAACTGTTCCCACAGACGAGTGCTTCCCTCGATGTCGGTGAAGAGAAGCGTCACAGTGCCGGTCGGAAGGTTCATGCGAGCTCACACAACAATGCGGCATCTTCTGGCGGAGATTGAGATCAGAAATCTCCGCCGTAAGTGGGTGATGGTCATTTCGCCAAGTCCCCCCAGATCCCTGCTCGGCCGGTGGCGGGCGCTTTGCGTTCCCCTGGCAGCGCGCGGCAGGGGAATACCCCGCCGGAGATTAATCTGACGGAGATTACGGTACGTGGAGAGGAACCGTCGATGAGACTTGGCCTGTGGATGCCGGCCGTCCTGTTCGGAGTCTTGCTTGTATTAGCCCGTGCGCCGGTGGCAACGCAAACCCCGGCCGGGCCGGCGCCGGCGGAGAGCCAGACCGAATGGGCGTACTATGGCGGTACACCTGACGGAACCCGCTATTCGCCGCTGACGCAGATCAACCCGGCCAACGTCACTCAGCTTCAGATCGCGTGGACGTACGACTCCGGCGAGGGGCCGGGCGGCACGCAGTGCCAGCCGCTGGTGACCGGCGGCGTGCTCTACGGCGTAACGCCGAACCACAACGTAGTCGCGCTGGACGCAGCGACCGGGAAGCCTTTCTGGAAGTTCGAGTCCGGCATCATCGGGCAGGGCCCTAACCGCGGCCTCGCTTACTGGACGGATGGCAGCGAGCGGCGCATATTCGCAGCGGTCACGCAGTTTGTCTATGCGCTGGATGCCGCAACCGGCAAACCGATCCCTAGCTTCGGGAGGAACGCGAGGATCGACCTGCGGGAAGGCGTGGGGCGCGACCCGGCCAAGCAGTCCATCATCCTGACCACGCCGGGCGTAGTTTATAAAGATCTGCTCATTGTGGGCGGGCGGGTGTCCGAAGGGCTGCCGTGCACCCCCGGCGACATCCGTGCGTACGATGTCCGCACCGGTCAGATGCGGTGGTCGTTCCACACCATCCCGCACCCGGGCGAGTTCGGGTACAAGACGTGGCCGAAGCTCTCCTGGAAGGTCAACGGCTCGGCCAACAACTGGGCCGGGATGACCGTGGACGCTGCGCGCGGGCTGGTGTTCGCGCCGACCGGCTCCGCCGCCGCCGACTTCTACGGCGCGGACCGGTTGGGCGACGACCTCTTTGCGAACTGCGAGCTCGTGCTCGACGCAAACACGGGCAAGCGCGTGTGGCACTTCCAGGCCGTCAAGCACGACCTCTGGGACCGCGACCTCCCGTCGCCGCCCGCCCTGGTCCGCGTCAAGCGCGGGCGCCGATGGGTGGACGCGGTGGCGCAGACCACCAAGAGCGGGCACGTCTACCTCTTCGAGCGCAGCAGCGGAAAGCCGCTCTTCCCCATCGCCTACAAGCGGTATCCACCCAGCGACACGCCGGGCGAGGTGGCGGCCAAGACCCAGCCGCTGCCCACCCGGCCGGCGCCGTTCGCCCGGCAGGTGCTGACGGAGGACATGCTCACCAACCGGACACCCGAGGCGCACCAGTGGGCCTTGGAGAAGTTCCGGACGTTTCATGGCGGCACGCAGTTCGTGCCGTTTCGGGTAGACCAGGAGACCATCATCTTCCCCGGCTTTGACGGGGGCGCGGAGTGGGGCGGACCTGCGTTCGACCCGGACACGGGGCTCCTGTACGTGAACGCGAACGAGATGGCCTGGACGTCCCACCTGGCCAGGAACGATGTCGCCCGGACGGCGCGGCAGCTCTACCTCCACAACTGCGGCAACTGCCACGGCGACACCCTGGCCGGGTCGCCGCCCCAGCTTCCCAAGCTACTGAACATGGGACCGAAGTGGGACATCGCCGCCATTACCAAGATCACGCGCCAAGGCGCCGGCCGCATGCCCAGCTTCCCCAATCTTTCCGATGCGGACGTGAGGGCGGTGGCGGAGTACGTCCTGACCGGGCAGAGCAAGCCCATCGACTCAGACGAGCCGGCGGAGGTGACGCAGGACTACCGCTTCACGGGCTACCGCAAGTTCCTGGACCCCGACGGCTACCCGGCCATCGCGCCGCCCTGGGGCACCCTCAGCGCCATCAACCTGAACACCGGCGAGTATGCCTGGAAGGTCCCGCTCGGGGAGTATCCAGAACTGGCGGCCAAAGGGATGAAAGATACCGGCAGCGAGAGCTACGGCGGTCCGGTGGTGACCGCGGGCGGGCTCCTCTTCATCGCCGCGACGAACTACGACCGTAAGCTCCGGGCATTCGACAAGGGCACGGGCAAGCTGCTCTGGGAGACGACGCTACCTTACTCCGCCAATGCGACGCCCGCGGTCTACATGGCCGGAGGACGCGAGTTTGTGGTGGTAAACGCCGAAGGCAGCAAGGGCCGACAGAACGATCCCAAAGGCGGCAAGTACGTCGCCTTCGCGCTGCCCCGGTAGTGCCGAGGAGGACGCCAGGTTACCAAGCAAGCATTCCTCCAACCGGCTCCAACTAGGTGGTGACTCCTGCCTTGAGATTCCATTCGAACACGATGGTAAGTTCGTTGTCCACGGCGAGTAGAATACGGCGACACTCCGTTTATGCGCAGCCCCTTACTGGAGACGGGTATGCCCTGGTGTCCTGATTGCAAAACAGAATACGATCCTGGTATAGCCGTATGCGCAGATTGCGGTGCCGATCTTGTGGATGAACTTCCCCAAATTCGGATCGGACCGCCGCCTGAAGTTGCGTATGTAGCAAACACGGCGGCAGAGGCGCAGATTGTAGAGGCGACCCTGCAAGCCGCAGGAATCCCGGCGTTTGTGCAGCCTACCAGCGTCGCGTGGCCAGGTGAGAGCATTACGGACGTCGGTAGCCCAGATCTAGCGGTGCTCGTGCCGGCTGATAGATTGACTGAAGCCCAGGAGGTTCTCCACGAGCAAGCCGTGGATGAGGAGGAACTCGCACGCCTGGCAGATTCCACGTCCGATTCCTCCACCTAATACCCCGGCCTCCACGGTCAGCCGGCCGTTTGCCCGGACCCTAGCCGGCAGGGAGCCGCGAAACAAACCCTACCAATGGAGTAGCTGCGTAGCAGCGGAGCTGCCTGCGTTCCGGCCCGCTCCGGTTGCGGGCACAGAGGCCCGCGGCTACTTGGGTTGCGGCCTTCAGAGGTACAGCACGATATACCCGGTCTCTACGGTGACCGGATACGATTCAATCACCGGCTCCGCGGGCTCCACGGCGATGTCGTAGGCCCGAACGCGCAAACCATGAGGGTTGAAGATCGACCGGCCGGTCAGGATGTCGAACTCCCAGCCGTGCCACGGGCAGCGCAGTATCTCGCCCTCGCGACCCCAGAGGTACTCTCCGGGCGCGGAGGGCAGCGCCATTCCGGTGACGCGACCCAGGCAGAGCGGGGCTCCCTGGTGCGGACAGCGGTTGCGGAGGGCGTAGTAGGTCCCGTGCACGTTAAAAACCCCGATGGAGATGCCTTCGACCTCCACGATCTTGCGCTCGCCCGGCAGGATCTCCGCCGTTGTCGCTACTCTGAATTGCTTCACTCGAGGCCGTACCACTCCCGCGCGTTGGCCTCGAAGATGCGCTGGCGCATGGTGTCCGGCAGTCTGGGAAAAGCGTGCTGAGGCGAATCGAAGTCCCAGTGCGGATAGTCGGAAGAGAAGAGCAGCAGGTGTTCGGCGTCCATCATCTCGAGTATCTGGAGGAGCTGGTGGTCGTCGTCCGGCCGCTCCAGCGGCTGGGAGGTGAGGCGCACGTGCTCGCGGAGGTACTCCGACGGGCGCCGCTTGACCCACGGCACCTCCGAGCGGAGCGCCTTCCACTCCTGATCCAGCCGCCACATCAGCGGGACCAGCCAGGAGACGCCGCCCTCCACCAGCACCACCCGGAAACCGGGGAACCGCTCAAAGACACCCTCCGTCAGCAGGCTCACAAGATGCGCCTGGAACCCGAGGGAGAGGCAGGTATGCCACTCGATGTAGCGCGTGGGGTAGCCGGGCGAAGGCTGGATGTTGATGCCCATGCCGTCCGTGCCCGGATGGATAGCGAGCGGCACGTTGTGGCGCGCACAGGCCTCGTAGATGGGATAGTAGCGGCGCTGCCCGAGCGGCTCTCGCGCCCCTGAATCCGTCCTGACCTGCACAAAGTGCGGATGGCCGGCCCACCGCTCTATCTCCCGCGCCGCCGCTTCCGGGTCCTGATGGGCGATGCTGATGGACCCTTTGAAGCAGCCATCCGCGTTGTACCGGTCCAGCCAGGTCGCGGCCAGCCAGTCGTTGAACGCGGCGGCGATGGCCGTTCCGAAGTCCGGGTCCGGCTGCAGGCTGGCGAAGGAGCACGGCAGCAGGATAGCGTGTGCGATGCCGTACTCCTCCACGTGCTGTTTGCGCAGAAATCCCGGGTCGGATCCCGGTTTTGCGCCGTCCGGCGGCTCGCTGTCCAGCCGGGCCCAATGCGGCGGCATGAAGTAGCCGCGCCCGCCGCCGCTCCAGCGGTCCCGGAACGGCATGGCCAGGCGCTCCCGGATCTCCTCCGGACTGCGGGGACCGGGGTGTACATCACAGTCGATGATGCCCGCGCGCGGCGTCATCCCAGGGCTTGCTTGTACAGGGCGATGAGCTTGGCCCACGCGCGCTCCGCGTCCGGCTTGTTGTAGATGGGCTTACCGTCCTGGAGGGGCATGTCCGGCACGCACCAGCCGTGCAGGTCCGGGTAGACCTCGACCTCCGCCGGCACGTGAGCGCTTTCGAAGGCCTCGCGCAGCTTGTCCTTGGCGTCCGGCTGGCGCTGGTCGTCGTTGGAGGCGATGGCGACGTACATGCGAGCCTTCATCTTCGGGATGAGCAGGTGCGGGCTGGTCGGCTGGTCCGTAACGAGGCCGCCGCCATGGAAGGAGGCTCCCGCGCCGATGCGGTCCGGCTGGCTCGCGGCCGTGCGGAACACCAGCGGTCCGCCCATACAGTAGCCCTGGGTGCCCATCTTGCGCTTCCTGTCCACGGCGCGCTGGGCGTCCAGGAAGGCGACGAAGGCCGCCGCGTCCTTCTCGGTTCCCTCCGGGGTGATGCCGCCCATGTACTTCCGCAGCCGGGCCATATCGTCCGGGTTGTGGAAGTCGAACGTCTTCGAGTTGAGGTCGATGGAGGCAGCCGGGGAGGCGCGGTAGTAGGGGTTGGGGACCAGGACGGCGTAGCCCTCCGCTGCCAGACGCTTGCCCATCTCCCGCATGGTGGGCCGGAGGCCGAATGCGTCCGGCCACAGGATAACGGCGGGGTGCGCGCCGCGGGTAGGGTGGATGAAGGCGGCATCGCACGTCCCGTCCGGCGTCTTAACCTGGACGTCGTGCTCCACCACTTGGACGCGTGCGGCCTCCGCCCCTGCGGACGCGCCCACCGCCGCCGCCAGCGACAGCCCCCCGACTACTACCTCTCGCCGGGACAGGTCACCGCGCCGTGCTTCCTTCTTCACAGAATCCTTCTTTGCCATTGTCTAGCTCCTTCTCATGGCTGCGGATCGCATCAAGCCGACCAGTCCTCGAAGTGGAGCCCTGGTACCCTGGAAAAGTCCGTGCTGTTCCTGGTGAGAAGCGTGGCGCCGCTCGCCAGGGTTACAGCGGCAATCTTCAGGTCCATCGTACCCAGCCGCAACCGCGCTGCATGTAGCCGCTGGTATTCGGCAACGGCCCTGCCGTCGAAATCCAATAACCCTCCACGTTGCAGTAGGCTCATGTGGTCAGAGTCGAGGACCACCATCAGCGGGCGTCCTCATCCTTTGAAGGTCGCTGCGCCTCGCGATACTCCCGCCCGAGTCTGACGGCCTCCTCGAATCCCTCACTGTCGGCGAATGAGCCGACAATCCGCTCCCACCGAAGCATGCTCTTAGGTGGCTCCTGCTTCTCTAATAGCTGACGCACCTGTGACTCAAGCGCGCTCACGCGCTGTTCCAGCGTTAGCATTGAATCTCACCTCCGCCAAGAATCTGCCACTGGATTTCGGCCGCTCGGAGCTCATCCGGCACCCTAGTCCGGAAACTCGGCATTCCAGCCGTTTGCGTCGATGACCTTAGATAGAATGTACGCCACATCCGTGGCCTCATGGTCTCCAGGGTGAGCACACCAGTACTCATTGAGCAGTCGTATTACTTCGCGGCAGTCCTCCACGCTCCCCGCACGGAGTGCCATACCGCCAAGCTCGCTCAGGGTCAGTTCTCGCTCTTCTGTCATTCTTGTTTCAACGGCACTGCATCCGGGTGGCCCCTGCCAGCGCCCATGCGCGCGGCGAGACCAGTTGCGCGTGCTGGTCCCATTCTACCTCCCGACTTGCCGCTTTGGCGGAGGAAGACTGTGGGTTCCATACCCGGATTCGGCGTCTCACTCTTGCTGCTGGTCGCCGAGGAGCTTGCCCATGCTGATGCGCTCTTCGACGGCGTAGCCCAGCTTCCGGTAGAAGGCCACGGTCTCCGCGTTGGAGGCGTGGAGCTGCAGGTTTACCTTGGGACAGCCGCGCTGCCGCAGCTCCTCTTCCACGTGGCGCATCAACACGGAGCCGATGCCCCGCCCGCGCGCCTCCGGAGCGACCGCGAGCGAGTAGATCCAGCCGCGGTGACCGTCGTACCCTCCCATCACCGTACCAACGACCGTGCCGGCCACTACGGCCACGAAGAAGAGGTCCGGCTGGACCCGCTGCTTCTGCCGGATGACGGCTGCCGGATCGTTGTGTGCCGTTGAGTAGCCGAACACGGTTTTCCAGAGCGCCACGACTTCGGGCTCGTCTGCCGCCTCAAATACACGGATCTCAACGTTGGCTCGCTGGCTCACGGCTTCCTCCACTCCCGCACTGTTCGCGAAATACCATCGGTCCCCTGCCGAGGCAATGGCGCAGCCATCCAGCCGCGCACTTGGGCAGGTGCTGAAGAGACTCCGGATCGCGGTGGAGGCGTGAGCGTACTGAACCAGCCGGCGCCTCAGTCGCTGCTGGCTGCCGGGCGGAGGAGGTCGTCGGAAACCGTAGGCATGGAGCTGGTTGCCGGACGCAAGAGCGTGTCGGGCTCATCTGCAGCCGGCCTCAAGAGCGAGACCGAAGGCTGCTCCTCCGCCAGGCGCTCTCGGAGGGTGGTCGCACACTCCTGGGCAGCCCGGGCGAGGGCCGCAATCTCCGGAGATCGTGGCTCTATCCTGGCAAGGTGCTCGACGTAACGCAGGCTGGTCGCGTCGCCGACGTGCACAAGCGCCCGGTTTGCGCTGAAGGTGAATTCCAGGCAGTACAGGGGATGGGGGCTCTGGGACAGCCGGCCGGAGCTGCCGTCCATGCAGCCGTTGAGCAGTCTCAGGTCCGCCGCCGTCAGGAGCCCTCTATCGTGCTCCGAGATATGGTCGAGGATTCGAGATGCGGATCTGTCCAGGAGCGACTTTGTCTTCTGTCCGCATATCTCCTGGCGTGCGCGGAGCAGCGGGCCGAGCGCTCGAATGTCGTCCAGCGCGCCCAGCGCTTCCAGCGCGCGCCGGTCACCGGTCCAGCCCAGCGCCACAAAGGCGGGCAGCGCTATCGGTCCGCAGAGCACGAGTCCGAAGAGTCCGCCAAGCACGTCCCCTGGCAGGCCGGTAAGCGGCTGCGCGCCTGCCCGGAGAGCGAGCAAAGCGATAATGGAAATCCACGGGCAGGTGGAGGCAAGAATGAGGTAGAGCGTCTTCCTCCGCCGCTGCCGGTTGACTTCGGCAATCGCAGTCTCTACCTCATCTCCTCGATCGTTCGGCGTCATGGTCCCGGACCTCCGCGCGCTCTCGTTACGTTGTAGAGATACGCGGCGCCGTGATCACCGGTTCGCGCTCCGAGCACGGAAGTCCAAGGGCGCGGAGGCAATTCACTACCGGAAGAGCTGGGGCGCGAACTTGATGAGGTAGTCGCGCCAGTTGAGCCAGGTGTGGGCGCCTTCCGACTCCTCGAACGCGACGTTGAAGCCGTGCCGCTTGAGCAAATCCACGGTGGAGCGCGTGGTCTGAATCAGGAAGTCGTCCTTGCCGGTGCTGAACCAGGCCAGCTTCAGTCCCTTTCTCCACTCTGCGTTGTCCAGCTCCGCCCTGTGCTGCTCCTCGTACGGAACCGGCGCGCCTGCCGCCGGGACAGGGGAGGTGTCTCCCGGCCGGCGGATGGGGAAGGCTCCGAAGAGGCCGGAGCTGAAGACGCCGAAGTAAGCGAACATGTCCTGGTGCGGGATCATCAGGTTGAGGGTCTGTCCGCCGCCCATGGAGAGGCCCGCGATGGCGCGGTCGTTCCGGTCTGCCAGCACGCGGTAGTGGCTCTCGACGTAGGGGAGGATGTCGCGCAGGAACTCCTGCTCGAATTCATCCGCCGGGGGCCGCGTGCCGGAACCCGGAGCGCCGAACCCGGTGCGGCGCGTGTGCCCGGCCGGCATCACTACGATCATCGGCTTGGCCTTCCCGGCGGCGATCAGGTTGTCCAGGATGAAGTTGGCGCGGCCCACGGAGGTCCAGGAATCGTCGGAGTCGCCCGCGCCGTGGAGCAGGTAGAAGACGGGAAAACGGCCCCGTCCCCGCTCATAACCCGGCGGCGTGTAGACATGCATGCGCCGGAACCGGGAGAGCACGGTGGAGTAGTAGTGGACGGCCTCGACCGCGCCGTGCGGGACCTCCCTCACGTCCATCCACTCGCTGCCGGGCACCACGAAGAGGCTCCAGACGTTGTTGTTGGATTCACTGGTGGCCGGATTGCGCGGGTCCACCGTGGGGACCCCGTCCACCATGAAGGTATACCGGTAGCCGCCGGGTGGCAGCGGGCCGAGGTCGATCTGCCAGACGCCGTCCTCGCCCTTGGTCATGGCCGCTCCGCCGCCGACCCCCGGAACGTCGCTGGCGTAGAGCATGATGCTCTCCGCCCGGGGCGCGGCAATCCGCAGCGTCACGTGCCGGTCCGTTTGCACCTCCGGCGAGACCACCGGCGGCTGCTGCGCGCGCGGGGCCTGGGCCATGGCGCAGGCGGACAGGTGAAGCAACATCCAGAAGGCTGTATGGGTGTAAAGCGCCTTTCCTTTCATCCTTTGATCTTCCCCTTTTGCTGGGCGTATAGTGTGGACATTCTAGGATGCGCCGAAAGCGGTGTCAAGGAGATGCCGCAGGGAAGGACGGTGCGGCACAGCCATGGAGGGCGCGACACGGCTGGGAGATAGCGAGATGAAGAGTGAGCTAATCGGAGGATGTGTATGCCCGAGTCTTTGCCCCGCGTTGTAATCCAGGATGCGCCGCTGCTCCGGTTCCCCGGCGCAGGACTGGCCGGGCACGAGGGCGAGACCGACTGCAACAGCCCCGCCCATTGGGACGGAGAGACCTTCTGCCTCTTCAACTCCGCCGGAGAGCCCTGGCGCAGCGCGGGAGCGGACCTGTTGCACCTCAGGGAGACGCGCGTCCCGGTGAAGTTCGACAACACGGCGAATGGCGGTCGCTGGTTCGAGGCGACGTGGAAGGAGCCCGGCGGGCCACTCTATGGCTGGTATCATCACGAGCCGAACGGCGTCTGTCCCGACCGCAATGACCGGCATCTTACCGCCCCGCGCATTGGAGCGGCTGTTTCCGAGGACAACGGCCTGACGTGGCATGACCTCGGCACCATCCTGGACGCGCCCGCGGGATCCCTTTATTGCGACACCCGGAACTTCTACTTCGCGGGCGGCAATGGGGACTTCTCGGTGATCCTGGATGGCCGGAAGGAATACTTCTACTTCCTGTTCAGCGCTTATGGCGACTTCGAGGAACAGGGCGTGGCGATGGCCCGCTTGGCGTTCGGGGACAGAGAGCTCCCAGTGGGCAAGGCGCGGAAGTGGTACGCGGGGCTGTGGGACGAGCCGGGGCTGGGCGGGCGCCTGACGCCCATCTACCCGGCAAGAATCGACTGGCATCGGGAGGATGCGGACGCGTTCTGGGGTCCCTCCGTTCACTGGAACACGCATCTGGAGCAGTATGTGCTCCTGCTGAACCGGGCGAAGGACAAGGACTGGACGCAGGAGGGGATCTACGTTGCGTTCTGCCGGGACCTGGCGCACCCGGAGGGCTGGAGCCGGCCCATGCGCATCATGGACCCGCCGCTAAAGGACGGATGGTATCCGCAGGTGGTAGGCATGGACAGGACTCGCCGCGAGACCGACAAACTGGCCGGACGCGCGGCCCGCCTATTTGTTCGCGGCGAGTCCCGGTGGGAGATCCTGTTCCTGCGGGAGGGGGAACGCCCTAAGGGCGCTGGCGGCTACTCACACCGTATTGTGCAGGCGTGAGGCGAGTCTAGCGGTCGATCATCCGCTGCGCGCTTTCCGGGTACCGCTCTCCCTGCACGGTGATCCTGGAGGCTACGTCGTTGATCTCGCGCAAATCGTCCGGCGTCAGCTCCACGGACGCCACCGCGACATTCTTCTTGAGGCGGTGCAGCTTCGTGATCCCGGGAATAGGGATCATCCAGGGCTTCTGGGCGAGTATCCACGCGAGTGCGATCTGCGGGCGTCCCAGGGGCCGTAGAGAACCGCTCCTTGCATGGTTCGTCTCCTTCTGTTGGCGCTCAGCGCCGGTACTGCTCGTCCGTGACGTGCTCCAGCCAGTCCACCGGCTTGCCGTTCAGCTTCTCCTGAACCGCGATGTGGGTCATCGCCGTGCTGGGCGTGGCCCCGTGCCAGTGCTTCTCGCCGGGCGCGAACCAGACCACGTCGCCCGGCCGGATCTCCTCCACCGGTCCGCCCTCGCACTGGACCCATCCGCACCCGGCGGTTACGATGAGGGTCTGGCCGAGCGGATGCGTGTGCCAGGCCGTGCGGGCGCCCGGCTCAAAGGTGACGCTGGCGCCGGCGGCGCGCGCCGGTTCGGGCGCCTCGAACAGCGGATCGATCCGGACCGCGCCGGTGAACCATTCCTGCGGTCCCTTGCCGGAAGGCCGGGAGCCGATTCGCTTGATCTCCATCTCTCTTCTCCTTTGCTCTAGGCGCCCAGGCTATGAATGACCTGGCTGAGCCAAGAAGTCCCGTGAACAGGACTCCCGTGTCTCTGCGTACTTGCCTGGGCTGGGTTGACCCGGCTTCCTCGTTCAGCCAGACGGTTTACCGCCTGGGCACTTCTACGGCGCACCGGAAAGATTGGTTCGGATCGAGCTGGCGGCACGGGACGTGGAGCATCTGCGGGCCAGCCTGGGCGCGGCTCCCGCCGCAACCGCCAGCCAACCATAGATGATATGCGCGCTGGTGAAGCCCTAAACGAAGCCTACTTTGGTGGCGCGACGCCGGCGTTCACAGGGGCTCTATCGCGACTTCCCCGCCCTCCTCGGCGAGGATTCTCACCTCGCAACCCTTGAGCAGCGACATACCGAGGAGCGGCTCATCCTCCATCGCGAGGGCCTCAACCGTACGCTCGTCCCCGTCCCAGATGACCGTAGCCTCATAGATGTCGACGAGGACGCGTACCCTGCCGGCGAGACGAGCGTAACCCTGATTGATCCATTCGAGCTGGAGTGAATGGGCCAGAGATGTGGGGAGAGCGAGGAATCCAGAGAAGCCGGTGTCGAGAACGAAATCGATCTCGTGATGAGATCCGGCGGAATCTTGCAAAGGGAGCCGGATGACTGCCTGGTTGCCGGAGACCGGACCCAGGATCACTGCTTGGCGGGGCCGATAGATGGCCCGAAGGTAGACAGGGCATCCGCCCCGATCCTGCGAGCAAAGAAGCTGCCGTTGGGCCTCCGCTCTCTTAGCCGACGCGTCGCCGGAATGACATTGTCGTCTACCTCATAGTCTCCAGTATCGACGTCTATTGCCACGATCTTTCCGTTCTGCTCCGGTTCCACCAGAGGACGAATGGACGCCTCATAGATGGCATCGGCTTTCTGCCCAATCTGTTCAGGACCGGCGGCACGTGCGTTCATGCTCCCCTCCCGCTGGATAGAGTATACGCGATCAGATTGCCCATCCCTGAATCGCGTGGTATTCTCTTGCTATTACGAAGTAGCACCCCCTGAACGACCCTTGACCTGCCTATGACACGAAGCAGAAGCAGCGGCGCGGCGAGACCGGCCGCCGGGCATCCAACCATAGCGACTATCGCCGCCCACATGGGGCTCTCCCGCGCCACTGTCACGCACGTACTCAACGGGCGCGCGGCGGAGCAGCGCATCCGGCCGGAGACCCGGAAGCGCGTGCTGGAGGTTGCGCAGGAGCTGGGCTATCGCGCCAACAGGTCTGCGCGGGCCGTGCGCGCAGGCCGTTTCGGCAGCGTCGCGCTGATCCAGTCACAGCTTGGGCAGTACTTGCCTCCGGAGCTGCTGTGCGGGCTGATCTCGGCGATCTCGGCCGAGGACCTGCACCTGGTACTCACCGAGGTCGCCAACGTGGACGCGAGTGGTGAGGCGTACGTCGCGCATACCATGCGCGAGCTGTCCGTAGACGGAGTGCTCGTGAACCGGCACGGAGGGGCGCCCCCACCCTTCCTGGAGCGCATCCGGAAGCTTCGGATCCCCGCCATCTTCCTGAATGCGCAACAGGACTTCGACTGCATCTACCCGGACGACCTGATGGGCGGCAGGCTGGCTGCCGAGTTCCTGCTGCGCCTCGGGCACGAACGGATCGCCTATGTCGAGACGGAGCCGCGGTGCGTACCTCACTACAGCGAGCAGGACCGGCGGTCCGGTTACGAGCAAGTCATGGCGCGGGCCGGGAGGGCGGCGCAGGTCCTCCGGCTTCCGGCGGATTGGCGTGTGCCGGGGGATCCGGGGAAGGATCAGCGCGTGGAGACGGCGGTCGGGCTGCTGAAGGGACCTGACCGGCCGACGGCGGTGGTCGCGTACGAGCTCACGGAGTCGATGGCTGTAGCGCGGGCCGCGCTCGTCCAGAGTCTGCGCATACCGGGGGATCTCTCGCTCGTCCAGTTCCACAACAGCGTCGAAGAGCGCTGTTTCATCCCCATACACACTGTGAGCAACCGGATGCGGGAGGTGGGCGAGGGCGCGGTGGGCATGCTCCTGGAGAAGATAGAGGACCCGGAGCGGGCGCTGCCGGCGCGGGCCGTGCCGGAAGAGATCCTGCCGGGAGCAACGTGTATGCCGCCTCCCAGCCGCCGCTGAACGACCACATATCCTGCAGAGCAGCCACGCCGGCAATCTCCCTCCGCCGGAGCGGCAACAGAAAGAAAGGGCGATATAGATGATGCGGAAAGCCGCACGTCGTGCGCTGCTGGTGGCGCTCCTGGCAGCAGGGTTGCCAGTTCTGGCTGCAGCCGGGACACCCGAAAAGGAGCCCTGGGACGTGCCTCCGCTCAAGCAAGCCTTCAAGGGCAAGTTCCTGATCGGCACGGCGCTCGACTTCCCGCCGTCGCTGGATAGGCCGTCCATGGATGTCGCCATCGCCATGCACCACTTTAGCGCCTTCACCTGCGGCAACGGCATGAAGCCGGACGCGACCGAGCCCGAGGAAGGGAAGTTCACCTTTGAGCGGGGAGACCGCATGGTAGAGGCCGCAAGGAAGTGCGGCGCCACCCCCATCGGCCACTGCCTGGTCTGGCATTCGCAGACGCCGCGATGGTTCTTCCAGGGGTCGGATGGCGGGCTTCCCAGCCGGGAGCTGGCGCTGGCGCGCATGCGCAACCACATCGCCGGGGTCGTCGGCCACTTCAAAGGCAAGGTCAAGCAGTGGGACGTGGTGAACGAAGCCATCAGCGATTCGCCGAACGAATACCTGCGCCCCACGTCGTGGCTCCGGGCCATCGGCGAAGACTATATCGCCGAGGCGTTCCGCGCCGCGCATGCGGCCGACCCGAAGGCGATACTGGTCTACAACGACTACAACATCGAGATGCCCTATAAGCGGCCCAAGGCGCTGCGGCTCCTCAAGTCGCTGATCGAGCAGAAGGTGCCCATCACCGCGGTCGGCATACAGTGCCACTGGCGGCTGGGCGGCGTCAACCTCGCAGACGTGGAGGACTCCATCCAGCAGTTCTCCGCCCTGGGACTGAAGGTCATGGTTACGGAGCTGGACCTTGGCGTCCTGCCAACCCGGTACCGCGGAGCGGACGTCGGGTTCCGGGAGAGGATGACGCCGGAAGAGCGGGCCGCGATGAACCCGTACGTGGCCGGGCTGCCGGACGACGTGGCCCAGAAACAGGCGGACATCTACCGGCAGGCGTTTGAGATGTTCCTGCGGCATACGAACGTAATCGGGCGCGTTACCTTCTGGGGCACGTACGACGGAGTCTCCTGGCTGAACTTCTTTCCAATTCCCGGGCGCACGGACTATCCGCTGCTGTTCGACAGGCAGGGACGGCCCAAGCCCGCGTTCTTCGCCGTCCGGCAGGCCGCTCGCACCTCCAGGTAAGGGCCATTCCACGAAAGGACACTCTGCCATGCACATCGTTACGTTCATGATGGTGCTGCTGCTGGGAGCGCCGCTGCAGGGACAGCCGCAGCCGCCTGCCGACAGCGTGCCGGCCCCCACCAACGTATCGGGCGTACAGTACCCCCGAATCACGCCGGACCTGCGCGTGATCTTTCGGATCAAGGCGCCCGACGCGCAGAAGGTGGAGTTTGGGTTCTACAATCCGAAGCGTTATGCCGCCACCAAGGACGATGCCGGCTTCTGGACGGCGACGTCGGACCCGGTCGTCCCGGGGTTCCACTACTACCGGGTGTTCATCGACGGCGCGGAGGTCAACGATCCTGCCAGCGAGACCTTCTACGGAACCGGGAAGGATGCAAGCGGCATCGAGGTCCCGGAGAAAGGGGTGGACTACTACCTCCCCAAGGACGTGCCGCACGGCGACGTGCGCGAGCGGTGGTACCACTCCAACACCACCGGAGAGTGGCGGCGCGTGTACCTCTACACCCCGCCCGGATATGACACGGATCGCGACGCCAGGTATCCGGTGCTGTACCTCCAGCACGGGGCCGGCGAGGACGAGCGCGGATGGTCCAACCAGGGACACGTCGCGTTCATCATGGACAACCTGATCGCGGAGAAGAGGGCGCGGCCCATGCTGGTGGTGATGGAGAAGGGGTACGCGACCAAACCCGGCGAACCGCAACCGGCCTCGGGGCCTGCACGGCCCGGACAGGGGCCTCCCGATTTCCGGCGCCGGTTCAGCGCCTTTGAGGAGGTCGTCACCAGGGATCTCATCCCCTACATAGATTCCACGTTCCGCACCATATCGGACCGCGATCATCGGGCGCTGGCGGGTCTCTCCATGGGCGGGTTCCAGGCGTATATGATCGGCCTGAACCACCTGGACCTCTTTTCGAGCATCGGAGGATTCAGCGGGGCCGGCGGGGGATTCGGCGGAACGGCGTTCGACACCAAGACGGCCTACAACGGAGTGATGGCCGACGCGGACGCGTTCAACCGGCGCATGCACGTCCTCTTCCTCAGCATCGGCACGGCCGAGGCCCCGCGCATGCAGGACAGCGTCCGGGGCTTCCATGACGCGCTGGACAAGGCCGGCATCAAGACCGTCTTCTATGAATCTCCCGGTACGGACCACGAATGGCTCACCTGGCGGCGCAGCCTCCATGAGTTCGCGCCGCTGCTCTTCCAGGCGCAGGCCGGCGGCCAGGCCACGGGGAACGGGCCGCCTCCGCGTGGTCGAGGGTTTGGAGGACCCATTGTGCTGAACGCGGACGACGTGCAGGCCTATCCGGAGCCGCCGGCCGGTATCGACGCGGACCGCGCGGAGGTCCCGCACGGCAAGCTGGAGATGACAGAGTACGACTCCAGAACCGTAGGGACCCGGCGGAAGATGCAGGTCTACACCCCGCCGGGCTACTCAACCGACAGGAAGTACCCGGTCCTCTACCTCCTGCACGGCATCGGGGGCGACGAGACGGAGTGGGAGCGCTTTGCCAAGCCCAATCTGCTGCTGGACAACCTGCTGGCGGAGGGAAAGGCCGTGCCGATGATCATCGTCATGCCGAACGGCCGCGCCCAGAAGAACGACCGGCCGGAGGGCAACGTCTTCGCCTCCGCCCCCGCCTTCGCGGCGTTCGAGCAGGACCTGCTCCAGGACGTGATCCCCGCGATCGAGTCTCGCTACTCAGTGCAGGCGGACCGGGAGCACCGCGCTCTGGCAGGGCTCTCCATGGGCGGCGGGCAGTCGCTCAACTTCGGGCTGGCCCACCTGGACACGTTCGGCTGGATCGGAGCCTTCTCTTCGGCGCCGAACACCAAGCCTCCGTCGGAGCTCTTGCCGGACCCCGCCATGGCTCGGGACAAGCTGAAGCTGCTGTGGCTCTCCTGCGGCAACAAGGACGGGCTCATCCGCATCAGCCAGGGCGTGCACGCGTATCTGAAGGAGAAGAACGTGCCGCACGTTTGGAATGTCGACGGCCACGCGCACGATCCCACGGAGTGGCGGAACAACCTGTACTATTTCCTCCAGCGCGTATTCCGCTAGATGCCGCCCGCCCCCACTCGTAACAGTCCGGGCTAAAGGTGCCCTTTCGGGGAATGTAGAAAGAGGGGCCTGACTCGCATAGAGTGCAATGTGGCTGCTCTTTCCGCAAGGCAGCATCTCCAGGGGAGAGCGGCTCCATTGGCCCGTTGCCGGAGCAGGTTGATCGATGATGGTCCAGGCGGTACAAAGTCGCACTCCGAACGCGTCCTCCGGCGCGCATGGTCTGCCGCTGTTGGCGATCAAGCTGGCGGTTCCGCCCCCTCTAACCACGCTCATTGCGCGGCAGCGCCTCACTGCCCGCCTGGACGACGCCAGAGGACGCCTCGTGCTCGTGGCCGCTCCGGCCGGAGCGGGCAAATCCTCCCTGGTCGCTCAGTGGTGCCACGGTGTGGCGGCCGACCGCGTCGCCTGGCTCACGTTGGACTCCCGTGACAACGATCCGGTGCGCTTCCTTCAGTACCTCTGCGCGGCAGTCGGGCGTGTTACGCCGGAATTGGCCCAAACAATCGAGGACCTCTCTGGATACCGCGAGCCGTTGCCGCCGGACCTTGTCCTGACCGTGCTGCTGAACGGCATAGCGGCCGTTCAGCAGCCTATGATGCTGGTGCTTGATGACTATCACCTGATCGAAGCGCCCGAAGTCCACCAGATCGTCGGCTCGCTCCTCGATAGCCGGCCGCCATTGTTGAGTCTCGTCCTAATGTCACGCTCGGAGCCGCCGCTGCCGCTGGCTCGACTGCGGGCTCGTGGCGAGCTGGTCGAGCTGCGTGGCCGTGACCTGCGGTTCACCTTGGAGGAGGCCGAGCAGTTCCTGAAAGGCGGAATGGGCCTTGCGCTCTCACAGGGGGCGATTCGCCGACTGACCGAACGGACCGAGGGATGGATCACGGGCTTGCAGTTGGCCGCCCTCTCGCTGCAAGGGCGCTCCGATGCCGAACAGTTTGTTGAGTCATTCAGCGGCAGTCATCGCTACATTGTCGACTACCTTGTAGAAGAGGTGCTGGCCAGACAGTCCGAGGATGTCCGGACCTTCCTCCGTCAGACGGCTATCCTGGAGCAGTTGTGCGGCCCTCTGTGCGACGCGGTGACCGGGCAGCCGGGCGGCCGCGCGATGCTGGAGCGTCTACACGCTGCCAGCCTCTTCGTGATCCCGCAGGATGAAGGGAGATACTGGTACCGATATCATCACCTCTTTGCGGAAGTGCTGCGGGTGCGGCCCGAGCCCCTGCCCCCCGAGGAGGCTTCTGCGCTGCACGAACGCGCGGGCGCCTGGTACGAGGCGGAGGGCATGAACACCGAGGCGATCGGCCACGCGCTTGCAGGCGGCAAATTGGAGCAAGTGATCCGGCTGATCCAGCGGCACGGCGGCTCGGCTGCGCTCGACCGTAATCCGGCGGCGTGGGAACAGTGGCTCCGCGCCGTGCCCGCGCCCCAGATTAGAACGCGGCCGCTGCTTGCCCTCGCGGTGGCCTCCATCTGTCACTACCACCGTCGGGAAGACCGGGTAGAGGAGATACTCGGACCGTCCGGGTTCGGGCTGTCCGACGCGCCAGAGACCCGCGGGCTGCAAGGCAAGCGGTTGCTCTTGCTCGGAATGGCGGCGCGCGAGCTTGGTGAGACCGACCTGGCGGAGGAGCGGTCACGGGAGGCGGTGGCGCTCTTAACGCGCGACGGACCCTACTGGCGAAGCATGGCGCTTCGCTTGCTCGGAGAGGTGAGCGCCGACCGCGGAAAGCTGGAGCAGGCGTTGAGCCGATTCGCAGAGGCGCTGGACGAGGCTAGGCAGGCCGGCACACCGCTCCCGCTCCTGCTGGCCACGATAGAATCGGGGGCGATCCTGGAGAGCCAGGGCGCTCTTCGCCGGGCAGAGCAGCTCTACCTGGACACGCTGGATTTCGCGCGCCAACGATACACCCTCGACCTGCCTCTTTCCGGAGCGCTCTTCGCGGCGCTCGGACGGCTCCGATTCGAGGTGAATGACCTCCCCGGCGCGCTGCCTTATATGACCGAAGCGCTAGAGCGCGCTCGTACGCCGTCTGCCGGACGGGAGGCGATCCACGCATTCGTAGCGATCTATGAGATGTGGCGTCTGCAAACGGCGCTTGGGAACGCCGGGGAAGCCGATAGATTGTTTGAGCGCCTGGCCGCGGCCACCGGTTGTGACCGGTACTACGACCGCCTGGTGCGCGCGCTTGGCACTGTGCGGCCGGAGACCTCCGCCGAAGAGGCCGCCGCCTGGGTGAGAGAGTTCGAGGGACGCATCGAAGGAGAAGTCTCTCCTGGCCCGTCAGTGCCGGACTCGGTCTCGCCCGATGCCGCGAGCCTCGAGATCAGAATCTGGGCTCGGCTGCGCGCCGGGCGGGGCGGGACCGAAGCGGTCACCCAACGACTCGAGCTGTTTCTGCACAGGATGGCGGCGAACGGCCGAGAGGGCAGCGCACTGCCCGTCCGCATTCTGCTGGTTACGCTCCTCTGGGAGAAGCGACTGCACGACCGAGCCGTGGCGGCCCTGGCGCCTGGCCTGGACCTCGCGGCGCGGGAGGGATACGCGCGCGTCTTCCTGGATGCCGGCGACGCCATAGCTCCCGTCCTGCGCGCCTGCGCAGCCCACGGGACCGCGCCCGAGTACGTGGGGAAGCTGCTCGCCACGATGGGTAGCCGGGCTCGCCAGATGGCAGCGCGTGCATCTGATAGGGAGATGACGCTCATAGAGCCACTATCGGACCGGGAGCTGGAAGTCCTCCGGCTGGCGGCCGCGAGGCTCTCAAACGAGGAGATCGCGAGTCAGCTCTTCCTCAGTACCGGCACCGTGAAGCGCCACCTGCACAACATCAACGGCAAGCTGGACGTGACGGATCGGCTGGCCGCCGTGGCGCGCGCACACGCCCTCGGTCTGCTGTAGACCACAGCGGTCTACCTGTCCCGCTAATGGTCCCACCTCCTCGCCGTACCGTCCCGTAACCCTCTTCCTCTTCTGCTCCGTGGCGCCATCGTGCCGCGAATTGTATCCCCGAATGTATCTGACGGTACATGCGCACGCCGCGTCTCCTCCGCTAGACTGACATCACAACGATAACGATGCCGCTTCAACTAATTGCGCGGCGCGGGAGCGAGGGCAGAGACATGGTGCGTTCCGATCAGGAAGTCGAGCGCCTTGTGCGCGAAAACGAGAAGCTTGTGCAGTTTGTAGTCAACCGCTATCTGGCACGCTATACCGTCCCGGGTATGGAGCGGGAAGACCTCGTCTCCTGGGCAATGATCGGCCTGGTCAGCGCCGCCAGGGCCTGGGACCCTGCGCGCTCCGTCTCCTTTGCAACCCTGGCTTGCAAGGTCATGGAGCGGATGCTCGTACGGGGCGTCAAGCGCGAGTGGAAGCCGGAGCGGGCCGCCGCAACGGACTCCCTGGATTCTCCGCTCTGGGGAAACGGCTCGGATCGGAATGAGTCCGTGCTGGAGCGAATCGCGGACGTGCAGGACGTGGAGAGCGAGGTCCTCGACGGCTCCACGCGGGCAGCAGTCCGCACGGCGGTGGCGGAACTTCCGGAGCATCAGCGTCGGCTGATAGAGCTGCGCTTCTTTACCGACCTTCCGGCAGCCGAGGCGGCCCAGAAACTGGGTGTAAGTCGCCGCAGCGTCTTTGAGCGGCAGCGGCTGGCGCTCCGAAAGCTGCGGTTCGCTCTTGCGCCCGCATTCTCCGCGGAGGGAGTGGGGTGATGATCGCCGAAGGGACGGCCGCAGCAATTGATGGCGCTCAGCGCGATTTCGATGAGCTGGTCGAGAGTACGCGGCGCTTCGCCTACAAAGTGGCGTACCACTTTACCGGGAATAGGGACGAAGCGGAAGACCTGATCCAGGATGCTTACCTGCGGGCGTACAGGTCATTCGGCACGTTCAACTCCGATCTCTCGTTCAGGGGCTGGCTCTACCGGATCCTCTCCAACCTCTTCAAGGACCGGCAGCGCCGCTCGCACCGGCGCAAGACGGTTTCGCTGGACCAGCCGCTCCCCACGGGAGATGGCAATGATGATTTCATTCTGGAGCTGGCCGACGAAGAGAGCGATCCGCAGGAGCGGCTTCTCAAGCACATCCTAGACGAGCGGTTGGAGCGGGCACTGGCCAAGGTCTCAAAGCAGTTCCGCATCGCGGTCCTCCTGCACGCGGTCGAGGGCATGAGCTATGAAGAGATCGCCCGCGCCACAGGTACCAGCATCGGGACGGTGCGCTCGCGCATCCACCGGGGCCGCAAAGCGCTGCAAAGGTACATGACTAACCTGTGATCCTAGCGGAGGCGCTTGTGCGCGGTCAGCCGCGAGAACGGAACGGTGAACGACAACATGTGGAGACAGCCGGATAACGATCAGTTTGTGGAGGAACTGTACCTGGCGGGCGAGTCTGTAGCAGAGGGCGCGTACCGCGAGATCGGCAGCCTTCGCGAGGTCCACGTAGACGAAGGAGAGATGCTGCCGGGCAGCCTGGACGGCCGAGTTGCTTGCTATATACGCCTGCGAACGTGGCACGAGGTGACTCGGTCCGAGGAGCACAGGAGCCGTCTTCCTCCTGAGAACGGCGCTGATAGAACAGGCACAAGGAAGCCGAAGTGATATCGCGTTCTAGCAAGCCCCAGGCTCGCATCCGCATACGGCAAATTGTATCCGCGAATGTGTCTGCCCGATATACCCCGGCTGCGCAAGCCCCTGGCTGGACTGAGGCAGCAAATGGCCGGGCCTGGCGTCTCCCACCTCACGTGGAGGGCCGCACGTGACGCCTTGCGCGCGCCACTGAACAGAGGGACTGATGCTCGAGCAACATGATGATGAGCAGCCCGTACCGCTGCGGGCCGGCTGTAGTGCATTTCGATACGTTATCCGCGTGCAGGGCCACCTGGACCCGGCGTGGTCCGAGTGGCTGGAGGGACTGAAGATCACGCACGAGGAAGGCGGCGCGAGCTGTCTTGACGGCCCGGTCGTGGATCAGGCGGCCCTTCATGGGCTGCTGAACAAGCTGCGCGACATGTCGCTCGCCGTACTCTCGGTGCAGCGGCTTGAGGACATAGAGGGAAGGGCGGAAAGACCATGCGGATAGTGCGTCTGGCGTTGAAGCGTCCGCGGACCATCGCGGTCATGGCGATTCTCATCGCTCTCCTGGGCGTGTTGAGCATCGCTCGGACTCCCACGGACATCCTCCCCTCCGTTCAGATACCGGTGGTGTACGTCATCTGGCAGTACGCCGGCCTCTCTCCGGAGGAGATGGAGGGCCGCGTAGTGCGTGTCAGCGAGGCCGTCATCACCACTTCGGTGTCCAATGTCGAGCACGTCGAGTCCCAGTCGCTGCCCGGCATCGGCATCGAGAAGGTCTACTTCCAGCCGGGAGTGCAGGTCAGCCAGGCCGTAGCGCAGCTCTCCTCCATCATGCAGACCATCCTCCGCACCATGCCGGCGGGAATGACGCCGCCGCTCATCCAGCAGTACGACGCATCGGACGTGCCGATAATCCAGCTTGCCCTTAGCAGCGATAAGCTGCCAGCCAGCCAGCTCTACGACCTGGCCCTGATCCACGTCATCTTCCCGCTGGTCACCATTAACGGCGCCCACCTTTCGCTGCCGTTCGGCGGCTCGTCTCGGCTCATCAACGTCGACCTCGACACCCATGCCATGACCGCCGAAGGCGTAACCGCTCAGGACGTGGCGACCGCCGTCGGGGCGCAGAACCTCGTTCTGCCGGCGGGCACGGCCAAGATGGGCGCCCGCGAATACATGGTCCTCCTGAACAACAGCCCATCCGCGGTACAGGCCTTCAATGACCTGCCCGTCAAGACCGCGAATGGAGCCACCGTTTTCCTGAGGGACGTGGCGCACGTCCGCGACGGATACGACGTCCAGAAGAGCGTCGTCCGCGTGGACGGCAAGCCCTCCGTGCTTATGACGATCCTTAAGGGAGGCAACGCCTCCACCATAACCGTAGTGGACGAGGTCAAGGCCCGGCTGCCGATGATCCGCCAGACTCTGCCGCCGGAGGTTAAGCTGGACCTGCTCCAGGATCAGTCCGTCTTCGTGCGCGCCTCCGTCAACGGCGTGGTCCGGGAGGCCTTGCTTGCGGCGGCGCTGACAGGGCTGATGGTCCTGCTCTTCCTGGGAAGCTGGCGCAGCACCCTCGTGGTGGTGGTGTCCATCCCGCTCTCCATCTTGACGTCCCTCATCATCCTGTCGGCGCTGGGCCAGACCATCAACACGCTCACCCTCGGGGGATTGGCGCTGGCGGTCGGCATGCTGGTAGACGATGCCACCGTGGAGGTGGAGAACACTACGCGGAACCTCCAGGAGGGGCTGCCGCTGCGCCGGGCAATCCTCTCCAGCGCGCAGCAGGTCGCTCTGCCCACGCTGGCCGCCACGCTCTCCATCTGCATCGTTTTCGTGCCCGTGATGCTGCTCACGGGAGTGGGCAAGTCGCTCTTCGAGCCGATGGCCATGGCGGTGGTGTTCGCGATGCTGCCCTCCTACCTGCTCTCGCGCACACTGGTCACCAACATGATGCTGCACCTGCTCGGCCCGGCTCTGGACCTCTACCAGACCGAAGGGGATTCCCCCTCCAAGCGCAACCTGCTGTGGCGGATCCATGAGCGGTTTGAGCACGGGTTCGAGGCGATACGGGAGAGGTATCGCGGCATCCTGGAGTGGACATTGGGGCACCGTGCCATCGCGGGCGGCGCGCTATCGCTCTTCTTCGCCGCTTCGCTTCTTCTGCTCCCACGCGTCGGTATGGATTTCTTCCCGGCCGTAGATGCAGGGGCGATGCGGTTGCACGTCCGCGTACCACTCGGCACGCGCATCGAGGAAACCTCGCGGCGCTTCTCGGAGATCGAAGCTACTATCCGCCAGGTGGTGCCTAAGCGCGAGACTGCGCTGATCCTGGACAACATCGGCCTGGCTGGCTGGCAGACCTATACCGCGGGCAATAGCGGCACCATTGGCTCCTCCGACGGGGAGATAGACATCAGCCTGAAGCCGGAGCACCATCCGACCGACGGGTACGCGAGGACGCTGCGCCGAACGCTGGCCCAGCGGTATCCGGACTGCGACTTCTACTTCCAGCCGGCGGACATCGAAACGCAGGTGCTGAACTTCGGCGCCTCCGCGCCCATCGACGTCCAGGTGATCGGCCCCTACTTCAATAAGGCGAAGAACTACGCGCTCGCTCAGCAGGTGCAGCGGAAGATGGCGCAAGTACCCGGCGTGGTGGATAGTTACATCTTCCAGGAGCCGGATGCGCCGGCGTTGCGCCTGGACGTGGACCGGACGCGCGCCGCCCAGCTAGGTCTGACGCAGCAGCAGGTGGCTAACAACCTGCTGGTCTCACTCTCTTCCAACTCCCAGGTCTCGCCCGGGTTCTTTCTCAACTACCAGAATGGGGTGCAGTACAACGTTCAGGTCCAGACGCCCCAGTACGGGATCGACTCCATGGACGCGTTGCTGGCGACTCCCGTGGCCACGACCACGGCAACGCAGGGAGGATCCACGCCGGAGCTGCTGTCCAACCTGGTGAGGACGGGCCGGACGACCACTTCGGCGAACATCACGCACATCAACACCCAGCCCGCCTTCGAAGTGTTCGCCAGCGTGGAGAACCGCGATCTGGGCGGCGCGGCGGCAGACATCGGCCGCATAGTCGGGTGGGCGAACAAGAACGTGCCGCGCGGCAGCTACGTCGCGATGAGCGGACAGGTACGGACGATGATGAGCTCCTTCCTCCAGATGGGGTTGGGCCTGATCTTCGCCATCGTGCTGATCTACTTGCTGCTCACCGTCAACTTCGAGTCATGGGTGGACCCCTTCATCATCCTGATGGTCTCTCCCGGCGTGCTCTCCGGCGTCGCGTGGATGCTATACGTTACCCAGACCACCTTGAACGTGCCTTCGCTGATGGGAACCATCATGGCCATCGGCGTCGGCACCGCCAACAGCATCCTCCTCGTGACCTTTGCCAACGACGAGCGGTTGGAGGGCAAGAGCGCGATGCAGGCGTCGCTCTCCGCCGGCTATACGCGCTTCCGCCCGGTGATCATGACCGCGCTGGCTATGATCCTGGGCATGCTCCCGATGTCGCTGGGCATGGGCGAAGGCGGCGAGCAGAACGCCCCGCTGGGACGCGCCGTGATCGGCGGCCTAATTGTCGCCACCCTAACAAACCTTATCCTGGTACCCGTGATGTACAGCCTATTGCGTCGCCGCGAGATCCAGGTTCCGGAGGAGGACGACGATGTCCCCATCCAATCCATTACGGTCAAGTCCGCCGACGGGGCCGCGAGCCTCCAGGCGTAGGAAAGGAAACCCATGAGCACGGAATCGCAATCCCGGAGTGAACCGACGCCTCCTGGCGCGCCGCATAGCCGAAACCTGCGCCGGTTCGTTCTTGGGGCCATCGCCCTGGTAGCCGTTGGCGTCCTGTACGTCGCCGGCGCGCTTCCGCGAGCTCAGCGGCAGGCAGCGCTCGCCCAGGATGTCCGGGAGGTCAAGACCGCGGTCCCGGAAGTCACGGTCGTAACCCCGCGCCTGGAAAGCGATAGCGGGCTCAGCCTCCCCGGCAACATCCAGGCGATCCGTGAGTCCGCGATCAACTCACGGACCACCGGCTACTTGCGGCGTCTCTACGTGGACATCGGCTCGCGGGTGAAAGCCGGACAGGTCCTGGCGGAGATCGAATCGCCGGACGTGGACCAGCAGGTCTACCAGGCGCTCGCACAGACTGCTCAGTCCCGGGCAACGGTGGGGCAGTCCCGCGCCACCGTTGCTCAGCAGCGCGCCAACGTGGCGCAGACGCAGTCCGATGTTGCCAAGCAGCGCGCGACCGTCGAGCAGGCGCGGGCGCAGCTCGCCGCCAGCAGGTCCACGCTGGCGCAGCAGCAGGCCGCGCTGGGAGCGACAGAGGCGCAGCTTGCGCACTCGCGCCAGCAAGTAGAGGTGCAGAGGAGCAACGTACAGCAGGCGCAGGCGCAGCTTGAGCTGGCAACGGTCTCCAATCAGCGCTATCAGACGCTGTTGAAGCAGGGTTTTGCCGCCGCGCAGGATGCGGATCAGGCGGCGGCGACGCTCAAGACGGCCACGGCCACTGTCGCCTCGGCGCAGGCATCGCTCCAGTCGGCGGAAGCGGACGTTGACTCGGCGGCGCAAAACGTGGAGGCGGGCAAAGCGCTTGTCTCAAGTGCCCAGGCCAACGTGCAGGCCTCCCAGAAGAACGTTCAGGCAACGGTCGCGGCGCTCGCGTCCAGTGAAGCCTCGGTGCGGGCGGCGGAGGCGAGCGTGCACGCCAGCCAGGCGAACGTGCAGGCAAGCCAGGCCACGGTGGCCTCTAACGTCGCGAACGCGCGCCACTACTCCGTGATGCGCTCCTTCGAGAACGTAGTGGCCCCCTATGACGGGGTAATTACCGCCCGCAACGTGGACGTGGGCTCCCTCATCAACGCCGGCGGCAGCGGCGGCAACAACGCCGTCACCAGCGCTATCCCGAGCACGGCCATGCTGGGAATCGCCCGCACGGATGAGGTGCGGATCCAGGTCAGCGTCCCGCAGACCTACGTTCCCGCCGTCCGCGCCGGGGCCACGGCCCGGGTCGTGGTGCGCGAGCTGCCGGGCCGCGCTTTCTCCGGGACCGTTGCCCTGCGTGCGGGCGCGCTCGATCCATCCACCCGCACGGAGCTGGTGGAGGTCCACCTCCCCAATCGAAACGGCGTCCTGATGCCGGGTATGTACGCGGACGTGCGGCTGATACCTGCCCACGCTCCGGCGGAGCTGCGGATCCCCGGCTCGGCGCTGGTGATCGATGCGCAGGGGACTCGCGTCGCGAGCGTGGGGCCGGAGGGGAAGATCCACTACGTCACCGTCCAGCTCGGACGGGATTTCGGAACGGAAGTGGAGGTCCGCGGCGGGCTGAGCGGGGGCGAGAAGCTGGTCGACAATCCGCCGTCCACGCTGGCGGAAGGCGACGCGGTGAAGGTGGTAATCCCACGGCGCCGGTCCAGGCAGGCAGCTACCGCCGGACCTCCCGGCCGCAGACCCGGGTTTTAAGGGAGGCGAGATTCCATGAGCTACTGCAATCGATATCACTACTCTCCAGCGCCGGACGCCGGCCTAGCTCTTCTGGCGGCGATCTCGTACCTGCTGATGGGGGGCCCGGGCGCGGAAGCGCAGGCCCCGCCGCAGCCGCCCGGGCGGGCCTCGCCCCCCGCGCCGCAGGTGGTGAACACGCCCGCCCCGCCGCCGGTCGCTCTGCCGGCTCCGCCGCCGGGGCAACTTGTCGCGCCGGCTCCGCCCGATGCCGCCAACCGGCCGCTAACGGCGACCGAGGCAGCGCAGATCGCGCTGACGCGGCAGCCCACTATCCTGGCGGCCACGGGCCAGCTCATGGCAGCCCAGGGCATCACTAAGCAGGAGCGCTCGGGTCTGCTCCCGGCCGTCGGCGTAACCGCCGGCTATACGCGCACGCAGCTTCTGCAAGGCCGGATCCAGACCGTAGGCGATGGCTTCGTGACGGACGCGACCCTGACCCAACTCATATACGACTTCAACCACACCCGGGAGCTTGTACGGGCTGCCCAGGCCAACGAGCGTGCCTCGGCACAGAGCCTCTCGGCTACCCAGGCGAATGTGGTGCAGCAGGTCAAGCAGGCGTTCTACCAATTCGTCCAATCGCGCCAACTCGTCTTGGTCAACGAACAGAACCTGGCCAACCGCCAGTCCCAGCTCGCCCTGGCGAACGCGCGGTACCAGGTGGGATTGGGGCTGCCTTCCGACGTGGCGAATGCCCAGACGGCGGTTTCAGAAACGGTCCAGAGCCTGGCGACGGCGCAAAACAACGCCGCTATCGATCGCGTGAACCTCGCCCAGCTCATGGGCATCGATCCGCGCACGCCCATCGAGCCTGCGGAGGGCGGCGAGCCGCCGCTGGCATCCGACGACGTAAACGGCTTCGTTCAGGCAGCGCTGAGGCGGCGCCCTGAGATCGCGGGAGCGCAGGCCACTCTGGAGGCCGGTCAGCACGCCGTAAGCGCGGCCCGGACGTTCAACGCGCCCGCCTTCCGAGCCAACCTCGGCTTCAACGCGGACGGTCCGCAGTACTTTCCGCAGAACCAGTCGTTCGCGGTGGGAGCGACCTTACAGTTCGACCCCTTTGACGGAGGCTTAACCGCCGGCAAGGTGAGGACGGCCCGCGGCAACCTTGAGACAGCGCGGGCGCAGCTCCAGAACGAGCAGCTCACCGTGGGCTCTGAGGTAACACAGGCCTACCTGGACGTCCGCTCGGCCGAGCAGCGGGTGGCCGCCGCAGGCACGGAGGTGATCAACGCACGGGAAGGAGTCCGTATCGCCACGGGCCGCTATCAGGCGGGACTGGGGCAGTTTCAGGATGTCCTCACCGCCCAGCTAGCCCTGTTTACGGCCCTGAGCGACCAGGTGAATGCTCGGGCGGCGCTGGAGACATCGCTCGTAGCGTTTAGCCGCGCCATTGGCTCCCCGGCCCAGGGAGCGCACTGAGGCTGGCGGCCTGTCATACCGCGTTCGGAATCAACCGTGAATCCATCTCCGAGACACATCCGATCCAATCCCTCCAGGGCTGCACGTCCCGCGGAGTTCGATCCGGACAAACTAGTCGCTGCGCGCCAGACGGTGGCTTCGCCGTGGGAGCTACACGAGCGCATCGTTGCCGGAGAGTTCGCGCCCCAGACGTTCTTTGATCCGCGCGCGCACTGAAGCACTCCATGGCAGACACCGTTTCGATAACCAGCGCCGGCGAGGCCCGGAACGGCGCGCAGCCAAGTGCGGCCTGGCTGGGGCCGCTGCGCGTGCTCCGGAACCGCGAGTTCGCTCTGCTCTGGAGCGGACAGGCGGTCTCCCAGACCGGCACGTGGATGCAGCAGTTTGCCCAGGGCTGGGTCGTCACCACACTGGCCATGTCGGCGCTTGCGCTGGCGTCGGTCAACTTCGCGGCGGCGATTCCTGCCGTCATCCTGTTGCCGTTTGGAGGGGTCGCGGCGGATCGGATGGAGCGGCGGCGCATCCTGCTCGTCACGCAGTGCGCGATGGCTCTGCTCGCCGTCCTGATGGGCGTGCTGGTCCTGGCAGGTCGTCTGCGCCTGTGCTATGTGTGGCTCATCGCCCTCCTGTTCGGCATAGCCACCGCCTACGATACGCCGGCTTATCAGTCGTTCAATCCCCAGCTCGTTGAGCCGGAAGGCCTGTCCCAGGAGATCGCGCTCAACCAGGCGACCTTTTATGGATCTCGCATCATTGGGCCGGCAATCGCCTCCTGGTTTGTGGCACGGTGGGGGATGGCGGCTGCCTTCTTCGCCAACGGCGCCAGCTTCCTCGCCGTCATCGGCAGCCTGCTGCTGATACGCCACAGGCGTCCCGCGACCGGCGGCAGGCAGGTAAACATAACGCGCTCGATGGCGGAAGGAGTGCAGTACGTCCGGGAGCGCCCACAGATCATGGCGCTCCTGGGCCTCACCGCCGTCACCACTTCGTTCGTGTTCCCGAATGGGGCAGTTCTCATGCCATTCTACGCGAAGCACGTACTTCACGTGGGGCCGGGCGGCCTCGGCGCGATAATGGCGGCGTCAGGCGGCGGCGCGTTCCTGGGGTCCACTTATCTGCTTGCCCTCCCACGCGGGGCCCGTATCGGACGGATCACGACCGCGCTCGTCGTGGCGGCGCTTTCGCTTTGCGTACTCTCCTGGTCTCGCCACCTGGCTCTGTCTGTCGCGATGGCGGGAATCCTGTCCTTCGGCATCTCCAGCTCGCTGGGGGTCGCCTCGATCATGGTTCAGGAGAGCGTGGTGGATGCGGTGCGAGGCCGCGTGATGAGCCTGTTCTCGCTTGCCTTCACGGGCGTGATGCCTTTCGCCGCTCTGGCCATCGCGCGGCTGGCCGACGTGATCGGGATGCGTCGCGAGCTTCAAATTGCCGCCGTCCTTTATGGAGCATGCGGCGCGCTCCTGCTGCCAATGCTCCGCAGAGCGGGCGACGGAAGAGCATCGCCATGACGAGCGGCCGCTTGCAATTTACAAATTGAGGAGGCGAATTCGAATGACCACACATCCCAACTACCTGGAGATTCATGTCCACAGCGTGGACGGCCACATGGCCGCGTTCGTTCAGCAGGGCGCAGAGGCGGTCCAGAAGCTGATCGCGCAGATGCAGCCCGGCCGCGTGTTCAGGCAGCCCTTCCTGGCAGTGGCGGGCCAAGGGTCGCTCAGTGTCTTCCCTGCTGCAACGGTGGTGCGGGTGGACCTGGTAATGCGCGGCTTCCCGGACTGGCCCTTTCACCTGGGCTTCCGCGACGCCATGGAGCTTTCCGAAGACGAGTTCCGGGAGCGCATCTCCCTCAACGACTGTTCCCGCGAGCCCTTGAGGGGGCCTGCTCCCATCTACGCGGACATTGAGATGACCAATGGGGAGGGGCTCTACCTGCAGATGGAGGTAGATGACCGCGACGAGCCCGTCATGCAGGTGGAGTTCGGGATGCTCATCGAGCGCTTCCTCTCTGCGTCCAGTCTTCACGCACGTCGCGTCGGCGGCGGCGCGCTCGTGATCAACCCGGCGCAAATCCTGCGCGTGCAGCTCCGCCCCGCTCCTCCGCATCCGCCGCTGAACGCCTGGAGCGCCGAACCGCTTGCCGATCTTATTGCAGCCTGATAATCGCGTCAGCATCCGTACTGGCGAGGGTAAGGCGCGCCCTCTTGCATCATTGCGGCACGGGGTCCGTGCGGCCGCAGACAGCCACGCCGTCGCTATTGGTCCGGTAGCCGGGAAAGGCGGGGTTCGGCCCGCGCTTGGCCACGACGTGCCCGTCCTCAAAGAGGTAGTTCCCCGTTTCAAAGTGGTTGAAGTCCGGCGGCTGGTAGACCACCGGCGGCCCGGTTCTCCGCAACGGGAATTCGAATTCTTGTCCGGCTTGCGGCAGAGCTTGAAAGGAGACTATAGGGCGGGGGTCGGCGATCAGCGCCGGGATTCAGGCCGCGACGAGGGATGAGGCGGGGGCATCCGGCCGGTAGAGCTCCACGCGGTTGCGGCCGAGCGACTTGGCGCAGTAGAGAGCCCTGTCCGCCTCCTGCACCAGTTCCCAGGGCATGGTCTCAGGATCCGATAGGGTCGAGACGCCCAGGCTCACCGTGACCGGACGATACGGCCACTCCAGCCTTTCCACGCGCGTCCGCAGCCGCTCCGCAAAGGCCGCCGCGGCCTCCGCGCCTGCGTCAGGAAGGAGGAGGGCAAATTCCTCACCTCCGTAGCGGGCTGGAACGTCATCCTCGCGTGTGGTGGACTGGATGGCCGCCGCGATGGACTGGAGCGCTTCATCGCCTGCCTGGTGTCCATAGGCGTCGTTATACTGTTTGAAGCGGTCCACGTCCAGCATGATGACGGAGAGAGGCGCGCCGCCGCGCCGGGCTCGCTCGAACGCTTCCTGGAGCCGTTCCGCGAAGTAGGTGCGGTTCTTCAGACCCGTCAGGCCGTCCGTGACTGCCGCCTCCGCGAGCAGCAGGTTGATGGTGATCAGCTCCCGGTGCAGCGCCTCCAACTGTGCCGCACGGTTCTGCAGCTCCTCCTGCATGGTGAGGATGCGGTTTGCCACCTGGAGTCGCGCGCTCAGTTCGTCGTAATCCACCGGCTTGGTCAGATAGTCGTCGGCGCCGGCCGCCAGTCCTTCCAGCCGGTCCTGAGCGCTGCCGCGTGCGGTAAGCAGAATGCAGTAGCGGTAGCTGCCGGACAGTTCGCTCCGGATGAGCCGGCAGAGCGCCAGGCCATCCATCTCCGGCATCATCCAGTCCGAGATAACCAGCCGCACGTTCGGGCTGCGCTGGAGCAGGTCCCAGGCCGCCGCCCCGTTGGGCGCGCAGACGGATCGGTGCCCTAGCTGCTCCACCATGGACTGGAGCACCAGGACCGAGACGGGATCATCCTCTACGATCAAAACTTCCAATGGGATATCCGCCATCTTCCTGCTGCGGACGCCAGCCATCCCCGGCGGAGGAGGGGCGTGAAAACGCAGGCAACGTGTCCGGCGAATCGGACACCAATCTGATGGTCGGCACGCCCGATACGGAGCCCTGCCCGCAAATGGACCTGTTTCCATTGTCTATGATCGCCCGATTCGTGGAACGATCCTGTCATCATTGCCGGCTACGGGAGGAACCGCATGACTGCCTCAATGGGAGAGGGCCGCGAGCCCTGGCTGTGCCGGTCGCTTGTCCAGGACCTGCCCATCAGCCTCTTCGCCAAGGATAGACAGGGCCGGTACATCTACATGAACCGGCAACTGTGCCGCACACTTGGACTATCCGAGGACGCTCTGATAGGCAAACGGGACGCAGACATCTTCCCGCCAGAGGTAGCCGCCAGGCACCGGGCTACCGATCGGCAGGTGATGCAGACCGGAGGCCCCGCCCTCGCCATCGAGCAGCTCAGGCTCGCCGACGGAACGCTGGCCCATCTGGAAGTCCTCAAATCCCCCCTGCGGGATCCGCACGGCGAATTAGCCGGAGTGATGGGCGTTGTATGGGACGCAACCGACAAGGTGCGCACGCGCCAGGATGTGGCGCGCATCACCTCCAGCGCCCAATGCCTGCTCTGGTACGGCAACGGTAGGGAAGTTGGAGAGGAGATGGTGGACCTGCGCATCGAGATGGCCGACGAGGAGGCCGCCCAGCGCGCCTTTCCCGTTGCGCGGAAGCCCGGAGAGCCGTACGTTGCGGCCTGGCTCCGGTCCAGGCTCCAGGAGGACGGCGCGCGGACGGATGAGTACGGGTCGCAAGAGATGCGGGCCGGCCGCGGCTACCGCCAGGAGTTCCGCCACCGGATGGCCAACGGCGAGATCCGCTGGCTCTCCGAGGCGGTCCACGTTGAGAGCGTCGGCCCCGGCCGGTGGCGCGCGGTGGGCGTGTGCATGGACGTGACCGAGATCAAGCGGGTGGAGGAGGCGCTGGCGGAGGAGCGGAGCCGGCTGGAGGCGCAGACCCGCGAACTCCAACAGGCGCGAGACCAGGCGCTCTCCGGCACGCGCGCCAAGAGCGAGTTCCTGGCCAACATGAGCCACGAGATCCGCACTCCCATGAACGGCGTAATCGGATTGAGCCGGCTCCTTCTGGATACGTCCCTCAACGAGACGCAGGCCAACTACGCGCGCATGATCCACTCGAGCGCCGAGGCGCTGCTTACGGTTATCAACGACATCCTGGACTTCTCCAAGATCGAGGCCGGCAAGCTGGCTATCGATGAGGTCCCGCTCAACCTGCGCACGCTGGTGGAAGAGGTCACCGAGCTCGAAGCGCCGCGCGCCCAGCAGAAGGGACTCGAGCTGGCCTGCGTTATCCCGCCCGACTTTCCCGAGCTCCTCTGTGGAGATCCCTGGCGTCTTCGGCAGGTGCTCACTAACTTGCTGGGAAACGCGGTGAAGTTCACCAACGAGGGCGAGGTCCGGCTGGAGGCGCGCGCGGTGCGCGAGAGCGGCACCCACGTCTCCCTGGAGCTGGTGGTGACGGACACCGGCATCGGCATTCCCGCCGAGCGCCAGGAAGCGATATTCGAGAGCTTTACCCAGGCGGACGGCAGCACTACGCGCAGGTACGGGGGCTCCGGACTGGGGCTCGCCATCTCCCGCCAGTTGGTGGAGCTGATGGGCGGCAGCTTGACTCTCCAGAGCGAGCCTGGCAGCGGCAGCCGGTTCCAGGTGGAGCTGTGCCTTAAGCGCCAGGTGGATGTGGACAAGCCGAAGCTTTCCGTGCCGGCCGGGCTGCGCGGACTGCGCGTGCTGGTGGTGGACGACAACGCAACCAACCGGCTGATCCTGCTCGATCAGCTCCGCTCCTGGGGGTGCCGGCCGGTCGCCGTAGCCGGGGCCGCGCAGGCCCTGAAGCGGCTGGCGTCGGCCCGCCGGACCGACCCCTTTGGCCTGGTGCTGCTGGACATGCAGATGCCGGAGATGGACGGCGATAACACGGCTCGGGCCATCCAGGCCGATCCGCAGCTCGCGGGCGTGCCCCTGATCCTGCTGACCTCCATATGCGGCCAGGCGGGGGTTCAGGAGGTGGGGCCGCCGTTCCGCGCGGCGCTGAGCAAGCCGGTCCGCCAGTCCCAGCTCTTCAACACGCTGTTAGAGGCGGTGGGCGTCGCCGAACCCGCGGTGGCCCCCGATGGCCCCGGCGCCGCTTCACACGAGATAACGCCCCTAAACCTGCGCGTGCTCCTGGTAGAGGACAATCCAATCAACCGGATGGTGGCCGCGGGCATGCTGGAGAACCTGGGCTGCAGCGCCTGCCAGGCGGAGAACGGCCTCCTTGCGGTCCAGGAGCTGGAGCGCGCCGAGTACGACGTGGTGTTGATGGATATCCAGATGCCGGAGATGGACGGATTCGAAGCGACCGCGGAGATCCGGCGCCGCGAGGCCCTCGGTGCGAGGCACACGCCCCTTATCGCGATGACCGCCCACGCTATGGAGCGGGACCGCGAGCGCTGCCTGGCGGCCGGTATGGACGACTACATCGCCAAACCGCTCTCCCAGGAGCTGCTCCACAGCACGTTGGTTCGCTGGGCGCCGTGTGTGGCTCCGGGCACTGCGCCTTCGCAAGCCGCAGTGACGCTGAACCTGGACCAGCTCGGCGCGAGCTGCCGGCACAACGCGGTTCTGGAGCAGCAGGTGGTGGACACCTTCTTGACCCACTCCGCCGGCACGCTGCGCGCCGCCGCGGCCAGGGTGGAGGCGGGGGACCTGTCCGGCGCGGGCTCCGACGCTCACTCCGTCAAGGGGTCCGCCCTTACCATCGGCGCGGAAGCGCTGGCACAGGCGTGCGCACGGCTGGAGACCGCCTGCCGTGAAGGGGATCTGGCCGGCGCCCGAGCCGCCGCCCAAGCGGCGGACGGCGAGTTCCTTCGCCTCCGCGCCGTCCTGGAATCCCGCCCCCACTCCCGCGCCGCCTGACGGGCCGCAGAATGACCCAGCGGCCGCTCCCGTTCCTACCCGGATACCCGCGTCATCTCCAGGCCGCGCATGGTGCCGGTGCTGGAGGCAAACTTGTCGGCCTCGAGCCCGAACCGCTGGAGCATGCTCACGAAGAGGTTCGGCAGCGGATAGTTGCGCTGGCGGTCGAAGGCCAGGTGCTGGCCGTGCCGGAAGCCGCCGCCCGCAAACAGGACCGGCAGGTTCGTGGTCACGTGGGTGTTGGCGTTGCCCAGGTTGCTGCCGTAGAGCACCATGGTGCGGTCCAGCAGGGTCTCGTCTCCCTCCCGGTGCGCCTTCAATTCGCCAAACAGGTGGCCCAACAGCTTCATGTGCTCGCGGTCGATCGCTTCGAGCTGCGCCAGCTTCTTGGGGTCCTTGCCGTGGTGGGAGAGGTTGTGGTAGCCGTCCGACATCGTCTTGCCCTCGACCCGGATGGCCGGGGAGTTGACGCTGTCCAGCATCAGCGTGATGTTACGGGTGGAGTCGGTGGCGAAGGCGAGGCGCGCCATGTCGTACATCAGGCGCACCTTGTCCATGTACTCCCGCGGGTCCGTAATGTCTATTGGCGGCTTCTCCGTCACCACCGGGCGGGGCTTCGTCTCCCACTCCGCCGCCTCGACCATCCGGTGCTCCAGATCGCGCACGCCGGTGAAGTACTGATCCAGCCGCTCTCGATCTCGCGCCCCCACGCTCCGCTCCAGGGCCCTGGTCTGGTCCGCCACCGTGTCCATGATCGATTGACCGAGGGCCAGCCTGCGCTGCTGCGCCTGGACCTCCGCAGGCGTTCCGCCCAGGAAGAGGCGCTTGAAGATCTCGGACGGTTTGTCCTCGCAGGGAATCAGCACGCCGCCCGCGGTAAAGGAGAGGCTGCGCGCGCCGTGTCCCACGTTGACGCCCAGCGTGAGGGAGGGGAAGCGCGTCAGGTGGCCGATGCGCTCGGCCACGTACTGATCGAGCGAGATGGTGTTGCGGAAGCCGCCGCTGGAAGGGTGGGGCGCGGCCGTGAGGAAGCAGATGTCCGCCGGATGGCCGCCGTCCACGTCCGGGTGCATGACGCCGCTGAAGATGGTGAAGTCCGAGCGGAAGTCGCGCAGCTCCTGCAAGTAGGGTGAGAGCGTATAGTCTCGTCCGGTCTGGGCAGGATCGGGGAAGAACTTGTCCGGCAGCACTCCCAGATTATTGCAGATGCCGAAGAACCGCCGCGGCGCCGGACTCTGTCCGGAGGCGTGCGCGAAGGCGGGCAGCATCGCGTCCAGCAGGGGGAGTCCCAGCAGGACGCCGGTCCCGCGGAGGAAGTGACGGCGCGAGAGCCTGTGCGGCGTGGAGAAGTGCACCGTCTTCACCGAATCGGAAGCCATGGACCTGTTCCTCTCACTTATTCCGGAAGAGCTCGCTCAGTATAATGCCGTGGATAAGTGACTTTACCCCGTAACCATTGGACCTCGCGCGGTCCAGGATGGCCTCAACCTTCGGCCGGTCTGCGAAGCGCACCGGAGCCCAGGTGGAGTAGATCACAAGCTGCTGCGTCAGGTTGCGGGCGATCTGCCGCTCGTCCTTCAGGAGGAGGCGCTTCAGGTCGCGCACGTCCGCAAACGCGCGGCCGTCCGGCAGGATGCCGGAGCAGTCCACCGGCTTGCCGTTGTGGAATGCAAAGGGTTGGCCGCCCTTGCCGAAGCCGGGCACCGTATCTTCACTGCCCAGCGCGCGATAGCAGGTCCGATAACCGCCAAAGACGTCGAAGCTCTCCAGGGCGAAGCCGGGCGGATCGATCACGGCGTGGCAGGACCGGCAGGCGGGCTGCGTGCGGTGCTTCGCAAGCTGCTCGCGGATGGTGGTCGCGCCGCGCGTGTCCGGATCCACCGCGGGCACCGAAGCGGGCTTCGGCGGCGCGTTCTGCCCGAGTATTCGCTCGTTGATCCAGACGCCGCGCAGCACCGGCGAGGTGGTCGTGCCGTTGGCCGTTACCTTCAGGATACTGGCCTGAGTCAGCAGCCCGCCTCGTACGGAGTCCTTCGGCACCTCCACGCGACGGATGGCGGCGCCGTCCACGCCCTTGAGGCCGTAGAGCGTCGCAAGCCGGTCATTGACCATCACGAAGTCCGAATCCACCAGGTTGCGCGCGGGGAGATCCTTGGCGATCAGCTCTGCGAAGAAGTCCCGCGTCTCACGGATGGAGGACTCGACCAGGAGGTCATCCAGGTAGTAGTCTCCGTATAGGTCGCCGTCCGGATTAGTGTCGCCTACCTTGCGCAGGTCGAGCCAGTAGTCCAGGAACGCCTGCACGAACTGGCGGGACCGCGGGTCGGCGAGCATGCGGTCGGTCTGCGCCAGCAGGACGGCGGGGTAGTGCAGCTCCTTGCGCTCGGCCAAAGTGCGCAGAGTGGCGTCCGGCTCCGTGTTCCAGAGGAAGTAGGAGAGGCGGGACGCCAGCGCGTAGTCGTCCAGCCGTCCCGGCCGCTCCTCCAGCGTGAGGAAGCCGGGTGAGCAGAGCACTCCGGAGTAGGCGGCGATCATCGCATCCGTGAAATCCACGCCGGCGTCCAGCGCTTTGTTCGCCAGCTTGACGAAGGGCTGGATGTCCGAGTCCTGAACGGGCCGGCGATACGCGCGCAGCACAAAGCCGCGGATAAGCCGCGCCGCGTCGGCCTTGGGATCCCTGGACTCGACCGTTATCTTCCCGTCCGGGCCGGCCTTGAAGGGCAGGTTGCCGAACATCAGCCGCTGGCCCGGCGTGGGCCAGGAGTCGAGGAGCGGCCCCTCCACCTCCAGCCATTGGAACGCGACGCCCGGCTGGCCCTCCGGGGTCGCGAGTGGATTGTGCCAGCCGGTACGGGACTTCTTTGCCAGCGGATCGTCCGGGTTGGGCGGTCGCGAGCGGAAGAGCCGGGCCGCGTCCGGCATGATGGTCTCGCCCGTGAGCAGGATAGCGTCTATGTCACACGTAGTGGACTGAGGGCCGACGTCCACCGTGCCGAGCAGCCTGAGCTGCTGCGGCGGGGAGGCAGCGTAGAGGCTGATGGGCTCCCGCGTGCGGCCGGCGGATATCACGGTGCGGCTGGCCTGCCACCACCTGGCAGCGCTCTCCGGCCCGGCCCAGAAGGAGTGGGCGCGGATCCGCAGCCTGTACCGGCCGGAGATGGGGGCGTGGAAGCGGTCGAAGCGCGGCTGCAGCGGCTCGTAGGCGCTGGCGACCACGCCCAGCGCTTCCTGCTCACGCTTCACCGGGTCCTTCTCGCCGACGGTCATGGGTCCCGTTCCGTTGAGGGCGGGAAGGTCCGCCGCGTCTCCGAGGACGGGGAACGTCGCTCGGGCCGTGGCGCCGGAGTACGCGAAGCCAGCTTTCACCAGGCCGGCAAAGGAGCGCTGCTCGCGGGCATAGTAACGGGTTGTGGTGGTCTCCGGCCGCGCGACCTGCGGCGCCATGGCCTCCCGGAGCGCGTATTCCGCCGCGGCAAGGTAGCGGCTCATCTGGACGTGCGAGACGTCCAGCGCCTCTCCGAGCTTGTTGAAGCGATAGGCCAGCCCATCTTCCGGGAGCATGTCCCGGACCTGGAGCCACGGCGCGCCAAGCAGGTCCCGCAGCGTGTTCTCGTATTCGTAGCGGTTCAGCCGCCGCCAGACGGCGCGACCCTCCCGGCGGGCCCGCGCATCCTGAAGAGCGATCAGCGGCTGTGTTAGCGCGGCGAGGAAGCCGTTCCGCGCCGCGGGAGCGGGCCGGGGCATGCCTTTGGGCGGCATCTCGCCCTTTTCTACGCGATCGTGGACCTTCACCCACAGGGCGAAGTTGGACGGGTCACCCGGCCGGAAGGGGGTCGCGGCGAAATTCAGGCCGCCGCTCGCGGTCTGCTTGTTGTGGCAGAGGGCGCAGTTCTGCTTGATAAAGCCCTGCACGGAGGCGGGCAGAATGGGTGCGGCCTGCGCATGGATGCGGTGAGCCCGGCCGCGCTGTGCGCGCGTGCGCTGGGGCGCGCTCGCGTGCACGAAGCAGGCGGAGAAGAGGAGCGCAGCGGTGCTGAGCGCCAGCGCGAGGAACGGCCGGACCGGACAGACGGAGGACCGGTGACGGGTGACCGGCCCGGAATCCATCCGTCCACCGTCTTCCGTCATCCGTCGTGTTCTTTGGCTCCGGCTCAAGCGGCGGTTCTCTCCTGGCGATGGCATTCGTGTCGCACTATGATGGAAAGGGTATTCCATTGGTGGCAAATTGTCAATCCGCGCTCCCTACAGACCCGCCGCGGAAGCGAGTCTGGTGAGACATTGTCTCAAAATTGGCAGGCTGCTGGCCCTCACCCCCAACCCCCTCTCCCAAGAACAGGAGAGGGGGAGCAGGAGTGAGACATTGTCTCAAAATTGGCGCGGCGGGACTCTGTGTTGCTTTAGTGGCGTTCCGCTACAATTTGAGCGGATCCGCTCAAATTGTAGCGATTTGCTCTCATCGCTGCACACGCGACCTTGCGCAGGCGGACTGTCTCTGCTCGCCTGGGCTCGTGGTGTGAGACATTGTCACAATTTGACACGCCGCGTGTCAAATTGGGACGGTTGAGGCGGGGAATCGCGGCCCGGGTGGAGTGAGACATTGTCTCAAATTGCTGGACTTTGCGCACGCTCGCTCGCTTACGGATGAACTCGTCAAGCTCTCTGCCAAGAGCCCTCGGAGAATTGCGCGATGTCATGTTGCGCACGGTATATGGCGCTATTTGGGCGACTGCACGGCGTCAGGCTCGGGACGAGCACGCTTGAAGCGGGCGGCCGAGCGCAAAGTCGAGAAATTGTAAATTGGCGCGGCGGCGCCAGATTCGGATATTCCTCTCCAACAGATCGCCGCCTGAGTCTTCGCGGTAATAGCTGGATATTGCGCGGAAAGCGCGGAAAGCGCGATAAGGAGGGTGTAACACCCGTTCCAAGCTCAAAAGGAGCAGGACTCCGGTCTTGCGCGGTAAGCGCGGTAAGCGCGGTAAGTAGCAGCGTCCTCGTTGGGGAGAAGCAGGCAAAGGCAACCGGCATTGCGCGGTAAGCGCGGTATGCGCGGAAGCGATGCCTCCCTGCGAAACGTCGTACTCGCGCATGACCTCTTCCGCAGTCAAGCCGGAGCCGAGGGAGCCCACGATGATGGAAACAGGAATGCCCAGACCCGCGATGACGGCTGCCCCGTGTGCAATATCGGGATCTACGGTGATTCCGGGTGCGATTTCCATCTTTGTCCGGCCCAGCCTGCGCCTTTAGGGGTGCAGAGCTCGGCAGCGGTTGGCTCGGCTTCACCGGATTCGAGCCGTGCGACCCTGAGAAGGTGGGCGGCGGGTACTTCGGCGCGGTGTAAGGCGAGGTAGTGGATGCAGAGGGAGTTGGTCTCTTCGCCGTTCGGGAGAACGTAGTCGCAGTTGGTGCTCCTGGCGCCGCAGCGGCAAACGTGGACTCCTCGCCAGGTTCTTGCCCGCGTCGCCATGCGGAACGCCGCGGTCATCCTGCGGGTTAGGTAGTCCACCACCGGTTCGGGCGAAGCCGGTCCGGCCGGCTCGATGTAGAGCAGTCTCTTCTCTGCAAGCAGGTTGTCACCTCCAGGTAGGGAAACGGCGCTCAGTTGCCGTCCGGCGTGAGGACCTTCCACTCGCGGACGCCCGAGGCCCGTTGGGGCTGCATCCGGATGACCAGGCGGAGGGGGCACTGGATCCCACGATACGTTATGCTCGCCGCACTCGATGGCCGATGTCACGCTAACTCAATCGTCAGACGGGAGACGGAGGCGGGAGGGAGCGTGAAGACGGCGGAGCTCTGCTGGCCGCTGAATGCCACGTCCAGGGAGCGCCGGTCTACCTTTGCCGGCTCGTCGTGCGTGTTGTGCGCGCGGAGGTCCCCGGAAGGATAGCTCAGCCCGCGCGCCTGCGCCGACCGCGGCTGCGCCCCGCCCGAGAGGCTGAGCGCCGCCTCCACGCTCTCCCCGACGCTGGAGTTCACCAGCGTGAGGGTGAGGACCCGCTCCCGCAGGGAGGCAGACCCCGAAAGCAGGGGCAGCTTTCGGGCCTTGCCCGCAACGGTGGAGTCGATCTCCGGGGCGTTCACCTCCGTTCGCACCGCCTTTGCGCCCTGGTGCGGTTTGTACAGGTCGTAGACGTGATAGGTGGGGGTCTTCAGCATCCGGCCGCCGTCGGTCAGGACCAGCGCTTGCAGCACGTTGATGGTCTGCGCGATGTTGGCCATGACGACCTTATCCGCATGGCGGTTGAAGATGTCCAGCGTCAGCGCGGCCACCAGAGCGTCGCGCACCGTGTTCTGCTGCCAGAGGAAGGCCGGGTTGCGGCCCGGGGCGGGGGGATGCCAGGTGCCCCACTCGTCCACGATCAGGCCGACCTTGCCCTCCGGGTCGAATTCATCCATCAGGGCGCGCTGCTCCACTACGAGCGGCTCCATCTGGAGGGCGGCCGCCAGCATGCCGTACCACTGCGTCTCGTCGTATTCGGTCGCCGTGCCGTACTGGCCTTCCCGGTTCCAGGTGTAGTAGTGGGCCGCGTAGCCCTGCATGGCCGGGCTGTGGCCGTAGTCCCTGTACAGCTTCTCGAAGAGGCGGCGCGTCCAATCCAGGTCATGGCTGTTGGGACCGCAGCCGATGAGATAGAGCCGGTCGGGACCCCAGTTGCGCAGAAAGCTGGCGAAGCGGCGGTACTCCGTGCCGTAATCCTCCGGCGTGAAGTGGCCGCCGCAGCCCCAGCTCTCGTTACCCACCCCCCAGTAGCGCACGTTGAACGGCTCCGGCGACCCATTGGCGGCCCGCTGCCGCGCCCAGGTACTGTCGCCGGGGAAGTTGCAGTACTCCACCCAGTTACGCATCTCCTGGGGCGAGCCGCTGCCTAGGTTGCCACAGACATAGGGCTGGGCGCCGACGGCGCGGCAGAAGGCGATAAACTCGTGCGTGCCGAACTCGTTGGCCTCGATCACGTCGCCCCAGTGGATGTTGATCCGCCGCGGGCGCTGATCGCGCGGGCCGATGCCGTCCTGCCAGTGGTAGTCGTCGGCGAAGCAGCCGCCGGGCCAGCGGATTACCGGAGTGCCGACCTCTCGCAGTGCCGCGACCACGTCATTCCGGATGCCGCCCGTGTGGGCGATGGACTCGTGGTCGCCCACCCAGCATCCCTCCGTGATGCAGGTGCCCAGGTGCTCCATGAAGTGGCCGTAGATATTCGGGTTGATCGTGCCCACCGGCTCGTCGAGCAGTACGTCTATGGCTGCCTTGGCCATGCTGTGTCCGTTCCTCCGCGGTCAGTTGTTATGCCTCAAGTTCTGCGCCTGGTGAGTGGCTTCCCCTGTGTGAGCGAGGGAGGATTCGCGACCCGCCAGGGATAACCAGGCGGGCAGACAGAACGCGATTGGCGCGACGCTGTGGTTGAGCGAAACATACCGGGAGATGAGAGATGCTGGAGACTTACCTGGATTTACTGGATCAGGACTTTTACGAGGCGAAGTTCGCGTTTGAGGGGCTGGCGGACGAGCACGTGTGGAAGCGGCCCGCTGAGGGGCTGCTCTCCGTGGGCGAAATCGCCGGACACATTGCGTACTGGGAGGCCATCAGGCTGGCGGGCGAGGGCGAAGATCTGTCGAAGTGCCGGGTGAGCAGTCTGCTGGTCGATAAGCGGTTCCGCTACTATCCGGATACGATAGCGACTCCGCCATCGCAGCAGCATCTGGCGATGACGGCGGAGCAGGTCTGCGCGGAGCTGCTCAGGGTGCACGAGGAGGGGGTGGCGCACTTGAAGGCACTGAACCCCGATCTGGGCAGCGCTGTTCCCGGATTAGGGCAGTGGACCTATGGCGGGCAGCTCAACTACCTGGTGTTCCACGTGGCGTACCACGTGGGCCAGATGTACTCCGCGCGCCACCTGCTGGGGGAAACGCCGCCGGATAACTGATCAGATGATGGTGGCAAGGCAGACAGGGCACATGTCAGACCTCGTACCGGTCGTGGCGCCGGACCCAGTCCATGGGACTCTCCTCGTTCCTTCCCAGCGGAGTGAGGTCCAAGAAGTTGTATGTTCCGATCAGCAGGTCGAGCCCGCGCTCGTAGGTGGAGTAGGTGCGATAGACGTTTCCCTGGTCATCCTTGAAGAAGACCGATAGCCCACGAAAGAAGGGAACGGCGCGTGCAACAAATCATCGGGGCAACGCCATCATCTCAGGGCGGTGGGGCGCGCTATGCCTGGGCCATCGTCGGCATGCTCTGGCTCGTCTGTTTCTTCAACTACGCAGACCGGATGGCCGTGTTCTCCGTGTTTCCGGTGCTTGAGAAGCAGTTCCATTTCACGAAAGCGCAACTTGCGCTTATCGGTACGGCCTTCTCCTGGGTCTATGGAGCGATGGCACCGTTCGCGGGTCACGTCGGCGATCGGAATCCCCGCAAGCTGGTTGTTCTGGGCGGCCTTGCGGTCTGGAGCGTCATTACCGGCCTGACGGCTCAGTGCAGCCGCCTCTGGCACTTTGTTGCGGTGCGCGGCGCGGAGGGGCTGGGCGAGACGTTCTACTTCCCGGCCTCCATGGCCCTCATCAGTGACTATCACACTCCCGCGACACGGTCTCGGGCCATCGGGCTGCACCAGACCAGCATCTACGCGGGAACGATCTGCGGCGGGGCCGTGGCCGGATGGATGGCGCAGGACTTCGGCTGGCAGTCTCCCTTCTGGGCGCTCGCCGCAGCCGGCGTGCTGCTCAGCCTCATCCTTGCCCGGTACATTCGGGAGCCGCAACGCAATCAGGCGGAGCGGGCGCTGATGCTCGAACCCGCCAGCGCGAATGGGGAGCACCAGGCGCCCGCCCTCAGGTTCATCGCAGATCTCGTTCACACCCCCACCGCCATGCTGCTGCTGGCGGCCTATTTCGGCGCGAACATGGTCATGCTGATCTTCCTGACCTGGACGCCGACCTATCTCAACGAGCGGTTTGGCAAGTCCGTTGCGGTATCCGCGGTGGAGGCGGTGCTGTTCATTCAAGTGGCGAGCATCGTGGGCGCCGCGGTGGGCGGGGCGGCCGCGGACCACTTCGTGCGGCAGCGGACCGATGGGCGCATCAGGGTCCAGGCGGCCGCCATCGTGATGGCGGTTCCCGTGGTGTTTGCCTGCGGTCGCACGCCGGTGCACGCGGTTCTCCTGCTCTCCCTGCTGCTCTTCGGCTTCTTCAAAGGGATCTACGATTCGAACCTGACGGCGGCCTATTACGACGTGATACACCCGGACCGGCGCGGCACGGCCACGGGGATCATGAACATGCTGGGCTGGCTGGCGGCGGGGCTGGGAACGCTCCTCTTCGGCATCGCGGTGGACCACGGCGTGACCATGGGCGCGGCGATCTCCTCCACCGCCGTCGTCTACGTTCTCGTGGCGGTGGCGCTGCTTGCGGCGGGGCGGACCGTGTCGGGGGATATTCGACCGTTGCTTGTCATTCCGACCGGAGGGAGGAATCTGGCCTCGGGGACAGAGCGGCCAGATTCTTCGCTGTCGCTCCCAAGAAACACCGTAGACACAGAGTACTGAACACGGGGCCCGTCCCGTCGCACTACTCGGAATGACAACGGGGCCGCGGGAATGACGGCTCTTGGCGCCTTAGCTTGCGATAGTCGCCGCTCAAGCGCTATCGCATCACCTCTTTCCACTCCGGCGGCACCGGCATGGGCCTGTAGGAGATGTCGAGGTCGGGGGTAGCTATCTGGGGGATTCCACGGTAGCGGCACTCCACGGCGTAGGCCAGTATTCCGGTCGTAAGGTAGGTTCGCGGACCGGAGGCAGCGGACGGCTTGCCGGTGAGGTACATCTCCTCTAGCGCGCGGACTGTAGAGGAGAAGTGCTTCAGGCGAGGTACGGGATCGAGGAAGTAAGAGGCGGCGACGATCTCCTTGCCGCCGCGCTTACGGTAGGCGAAGCTGAACTCTTCGCAGTAGCCGTTGGCAAGCAGTACCACCATCCGCTGCCCGTCTCGGTACTGGATGTCGTAGGCATAGACCTCCGAGGTATAGTCCTGGGGCCTCCCTCTGGGCTTCTTCACGCTTGCCAGGGCGGCGTCCGCGATGTCCCGCGGCCAGGCGCCGGCTTCGTGGGCGCGCCAGACATCGGCGCCGCGCAAGACGCCGACGCTTGCCACGCCGGTCTCACCCCCGGCGCGGCGCTCCACGATGTGCTGGCCTGTCTCCAGCGCGTGAAAGCCGTACGACTCGAAGCCGCCGTAGCCCACGGCGACGACTGTATCCAGCGGAGTGCCGTGCGGGAGCGGGACGAGCGGCTCGTACTTCGCGAAGGGAAGACTGCTTCCTGCCATCCACGGGATATGCATCTGGCGGATGGTCCGCCACATGTACTTGGCCCAGGCCCAGTTCCACGACATGTGCTTGTCGTTGAAGACGGGCACGATGCGGCCGGACTGGCGGAAGACGCCGATCACCTGATCGAAGATCTCGCGGCGTGGGTAGAGCTGCTGGCCCTTCTCGTTCAGCGAGTAGGTGCCATGCTCGCCGATGATTACCACGCCATCGACCGCCAGCGTATCTACGCCCCGGCAGAGCGCCGTCGCCACAGAAGGGTACATGGGCACGTTGTGCTTCTTGGCCGTGGCAACCCCCACGTCATCCTCGGAGATCTCTTTGAGGTGGATGGCGACCACTTCGCAGCGCGGCGGCTCGTAGTGGTCGTCGTACTGCTTCCCTTCCAGGAATTTGGTGCAGTAGCAGACGCCATGGCTGGTGGCGCCGTACTGGGTGAGGATGACGGCGAGCCTGGGCTTCGAGACCGGGCGCGATGGGCCAGAAGACCTGGCAGCGGCTGCTACCTCGCTGCCCAGCGCCATGCCGGCCCCGGCCGTCAGGAGCTCCCGTCGCGATGGAAGGATGGGGTCTCTTCGGGACATACGAAGCGTGTATTCGACGGCCTTGGCCGGCTACCTTCCGCGGCAAGGCAGGACGGTATACTCCACCCATGGACATGGAGTTTGATGGCGAGATCTGGTACTGGAAGGGGCCGGCGCCCTTCTACTTCGTGACTATGCCGGCTAAGGAGAGCCGGGAGCTGAAAGAGATATCGGAGCTGCTGACCTATGGGTGGGGGGTGATTCCCGTGAGTGTTCGTATCGGAGCCACCGAATGGAAGACCTCCCTGTTTCCCAAAGAGGGCCGTTACCTGGTGCCCATCAAAGACAGCGTCCGAAAGGCGGAGAATCTGGAGGAAGGCGACCGGGTGACCATTCGGCTCATCGCCGAGCGACGATGACCTGGAGCGGGTTTAGTGCGAGATACGCGCGAGTCTCTGGACGGAACTCCGCCATCTGCTTGTCCGTCCAGAAACCCCACGCGTGTGTGATCGTAATCACGCCGGGCTCAGGGAATGTAGTACAGAGCTTCCGGCAGTGGACTGCCGATAGGTGTCTCAAAGAACCTGGCCGGCTCAGGGTGTATCACTATGGCGCCATCCGAGGCGAAGAATGCCGTGATCTGGCTCTGGGCTCCCAGGGCGATATCCCGGAAGGCTGGTAGTCCGATACTGGTCAGAAAGGCGTGCGGAACCTTCGGCAGCAGAGGGTTCTCCGCAAACGCAAGGTCGTGGCGGTAGTAGGTGGCGCAGTCGGCCAGCGCCCCCGCACGCAGTATTGCCGTGCTCGCCGGATTCGGAACGACCTGGTCTCCCTTGGCGAACTGGACGATCACGGACTTCCGAGGACCCCCCGACAGGGGACTCTTCCGAAGGTATGGCGCATACGCCACGGGATTGCCGGACTGCGAGACCCACTCGGTGCGCTCAAACACCTCCTGGAGCTGCATGGCCCCCGCGACCGTGTTGGTCACCGGCGATTGAATCACGCGGTCTGTTCCGTCCGCGAGACGGACCGGGAGCGGAACTCCGTCTCGCAGCGGCATGTTCTCGTCAAAGCGAGGCCCGGCTACAGATACCCCGGCAACCTGAGTAACCCCGGGGACATTCAGGAGCGAGGGCACACGCGAGGCGAGCGCCGCGCCGACGGACGCGCGGTTGATGGCCGACAGCCGAGAGCTTTCGATGGCCGATCCCCCGGGCACGTTGAGCACGCCCGCCCGCACGTCCGGCTCCACGGCCAGGAATTCGGTACCGTAGATCCCGCCGAGCGACTGTCCGAAGTAGTAGATGCGGGAAGGATCAAGATCCGCAAGGCCGTCGCCGTCCACATCTATACCCACTTCGATGACCCGAACTAGCTGCATCAGGTCCGCGACCGTCTGCTGCTGGCCGTCGCGATCCCGAATAATCGAGCGCGGAGCGACAGCCTGGATGCCTTCGCTATTCCCGATGACGCCGTCACCGTTCTGGTCGGTCCCTCGCCCGCCCGCTGGGAGTATCACTGGATCGCCCGCAGTCTGGCTGATGGTCAGCGTTCCGAGAGGACCGAAGCCGTGACCCACTGCATTAATCGCTATAGTTGCGATTCCTCTATCAGCCAGAGTGGCTGCAACGGCCAGTGAGCCCCAGCTAAACGGGATTCCTCCCTGCTTGCTGCCCCCAAGGCCGTGGCCGTAAATCGCTACGGGCCACCCGGCCGCCGGAGGCGTACCGGAAGGCACGTAGAGATTGAAGTAGATTTCGTTCGTTCCCTGGACAACCGGGACTCCGGTCCTGGTTGCGACCGGTGGGATGTAGCCGTCCACCGTCTCGTAGTTGGGAGAGAGGTATTTTCCAAACGCAATCCGGCCCACGGCCCCGGGAATGATCCGCAGAAGGTCGACAGGATGCGCGGACGCAGTGAATTTCGGCGGGTTATCCCCGGTCTGCTGGTTGACGGTGATGCCTGTCACTTGATCCAGCGAATACACTGCCCGGGCTCCCCCAGGGCCTATCCTGAATTCCGCGGGATCGGGCGTGGCCGCCTTGATCTGGTCGCGGATCTTCTCCAGCCCCGCCGTAACGCTCATCGTGGTGAAAACGCTGGCAGTAACTACATCCTTTGGCTGGATTCCGAGCTGCTCGGCAAGCTCCAGCGCGTCGATCAGCGACTTTCGGTACTTCTTGTCGGCGGCGTCGCCATCCTGTCCGTTGTTCAGATCCTGCTTGAATCGCCGGAAGCTATCGCTGGCCTCGACCGGTGCCCCGGACAAGTCGTGAATGCCGCTGGTCACCAGCAGCACATAACGGGTGTGCTGGTTCAGAAGCTCATCCGACTCTACGTTCAGCGAATTCGATGCCGGGTCCCACACGACCTGATTGATGCCCACTATCTGTCCGCCGGGCCCCGAATCCTGGAGCGCGTCGCCGAGGCAGATGAGGAGGACGGCGCTGCTTGTAACCGTCGACGGATCGATCGAGCCGTCGAAAGGGATCGAGAGCCGGGGTTGCAGATTGAAACCGTCCAGCGTATTGAGAACGCCGACGTCCTGATAGTCGGAAGGGGACGCGACCGGGTCAGGATAGGGCAGATTCACACGGCGGCCCGTGTTCTGGCTCGCATCCGGGACCGTGAACCTATCGCTGGGGAACGGGCCGCCGGCGGGGGCGGACAGGTCGAAGAGGGCGTGAATCGCCTGGTCTTCGGTCCGGCCCGGCAGCGTAGTCGTTACCATCAGAATGGTGACCGCCAGAGAGAGCATTCCGGCGCGCGAAAGTCCTGCTGTTAGTGTGTGCATATTCGTCTCCAGTTGGTTCCCTGTGGTCTGCCTCAGCGCCTGTTGGACACTATGTGGTTGGAGTAACCGCTCGCCCGTTTTGCCTTGCTGGAAGAACCGGGGGAAGAGATGCTCCCCTCAAAGCTGCCGAAAGTCGTGCCGGCGACGGTGTCAAACAAGCGCATGACGGTAAAGCTCCCCGTGGCGTCGGCGAACCGCCCCGTGCCGCCGGTGATGGTCGCGACCTCAACGATCGAGAGGACACCGGGCGTCGCAGTTGGACTGGCGTGGCCGGTGAACTCGGCGGTCAGCGTGTCGCCGTTGGCCGCCGTGAATTCGTAGGACCCGGTCGCCGTCCTGGTCACCCGGTTCACCAGGTGTGGGACGTCGAGCGTGAACTGGCCCAGTTGGGTGGCGTTTCCCGTGGCCTTGACCAAAACGGAATCCGTCGAGGGGTCGACCGGGGTTCGGGTAACCACTCCGTCCAGGCGGCCCTGGAAAGGTACCTGGTCTCCTGCCTTCGCGGGGCCGGCGAGGCCCGCTACGGCCGCGACTGCCAGCGCGATTCTGCCGGCGGAAACGGCGGCGCGGATTAGTCTGGCATGCTTCATCTTCTGTTCTCCTCCACGTGGTATACACGGACCATTTGTCCGTGCTCATCACAGCTCGGGGAGTCGACTGAGCTCCGCCTGCCATGAATGTAGCGACACTCTAGCAGGCGAGCGTTAAGCCAGCGCATAGGGAACGTCCAACCTTCGTCCAATCTCCAGAGAAACACCGGCGGCACTCCAGGATGCCCGCAAGAACGGGCGGCGCAGCATGTGATGTTGCCCGTTAGAGCGTGGTGAGATTAAACGCTGCGTTTACAGCCAGGAAACGAAGAGGGAATAGAGGGTCCTAACAGAGCACAGAGAAGGGGGACCTATCGGCCGGAATGGTTGGCAGCGGCCGATGGGGCCCGCAGGGCGGACGGGGCATCCGTCTCCGTGAAGGGGGCCGCGCGCCATAGCCGGACCGTTCCGTCAGGGCTTCCAGAGATCAGGAGGTTGCCGTCCGGAGAGAACGCCAGGGAGAATATCCAGTTCTGGTGTCCCGTCAACGTGGCTTCTTCCTGGCTGACCGCCGGATTCCAGAGACGGATCGTGCCGTCCATCCCCCCTGATGCCAGCGTTTTGCTGTCGGGGGAAAAGGCGAGGGCGAGGACCGGACCCGCATGGCCGTCGAGCCGGCGCAAGAGCCTTCCACTGGCCCGGTCCCATAGGAACACAACTCCGTCGCGCTGGCCGGCCGCGATGAGCTTGTTGTCAGGAGAGAACGCAAGCGAGGCCGCGTTGGCCGTCCCCTCCAGCGTTGCCACTCGTTGCCGCCCGGCAACATCCCACAGAACAATCTTCTGATCCGGGCTCCCGGTGGCGACCGTCGTTCCGTCCGGGGAGATCGCGAGAGAGCCTAGAGGCGTCATGGGATCTCCGGTCAGCTTCCCCAGCCCTTTGTGCGAGGCCAGATTCCACAGTCGGATGGATGCCGGCACGCCGCCGGCGGCGCCGCCGTTTCCACTGACGAGAATGCCGTGGGCGGCGAAACCGACATGGGAGACTCCAAACTGGTGGCCGATGAGCGGGGGACTGATCTCCTTGCAATCCGGGACGTCCCACAGCCGAACGGTGCCATCCGTGCTCCCGCTGGCCAGCCGCTTGCCGTCTGCTGAGAACGCCAGGCCGCGGGGCAGCAGGACTTGACCAGGCCGCGGCCCAGATTCCTCTACCAGCGGGCGCCCTACCTGGGTTTTCGTGGCCGGACTCCAGAAGCGTATGGTGCGTGACCGCGCCTCCGCGATAAGCCGGCCATCCGGAGAGAATGTTACACCCCGAACCCCCTCGATACCGGCGGAGAGGATCTCGTACCCGTTGCGCTCCCTTGCGGCCTTCCGAAGGCGCTTGATGTCGGTGTCCCAAAGTCTCGCAGTACCGTCATCACTCGCAGATGCGAGAGTATCGCCGCCCGGGGAATAGGCAATGGAGGTGATTCGGCTCGTATGTCCGTGAAGGGCTGCCAGGAGTCTTCCGCTCTCGGGATTCCAGAGCCGGATCGTACCATCCGAACCACACGATGCGATTACTGTCCCATCGGGGGAGAACTCGGTTCCGAGAATCACACCCGTATGCACGGCGTATTCCCTCAGCCGGCGGCCCGTTACAACGTCCCACAGAACCGGAGCTCCCGCTCCGGTGACGAGCCTCCGTCCGTCCGGAGAGAACGCCATGGACTGCACAAGTCCCTCCGGCGGCAGTGAGATTGGAAGGAGCTTCACCTGCCGGCCGGCGATATTCCAGAAGGTGATTCGGCTGGCTTCCTTTCCCCCGCTACAGACGGCAAGTGTCCTCCCGTCGCCTGACAGCGCCATGGGACCCGCGGAGAAGACCGGAATTGCGCGGCTCCGCGATCGATCGCCCGATCCCATATCCCAGAGCCGGATCGTGTTGTCATCCATTCCGGAGATCATTGTCGTCCCGTCCGGCGTGAAAAGAATACGAGCCCACTGGCGATGGTATGCGGGAAACTGCCGCGCGAGTCTCACTGGACGTGACGTAAGGTCCCAAAGCTTAAGAGCCCCATCACTCCTGCCGAGGGTAGCGAGGAGTTTGCCGTCCGGCGAGAACGTCACGACGCTGGCTCCGGGGTGAGCCCTCACGGTTTCCAGAGGAATCATGCCGGTGGAGTCCCATAGCTGAACGTTGCCATCCGCGCCCGCGGCGGCCAGCACCTTTCCATCACGTGAATAAGCGACCGAGGATACCTCGCCCACGCGTTGCGGCAAGGTGTGCCGGTCCTGGCTTCGGCACATGCGCCATAGGAAGCGCCAGACAAAGTCACGCCGATCCGGAGCACCGGGCATCGGTCGATGAAGCTCCAGCAGGCGCCACGCGCGGACATACTGATCCTCATGCGACAGGTGCGCGAGGTTCATCTGCGAGGCGTAGAGCAGGTCGCCAGCGCCGGCCAGCGCTACTTGCCGATCGCTTGCCAGACGCTTCTCCCTCGCTGCCGATCGAAAAGATGTCCACGCCAGCGCTCCCGCCAGCCCCACGACCACACTGGCCGCCGCGGTAGCCCGCACAAGGCCGAGGCGGTATGCCGCCCGCTGCCTCCGTACCTCTGCGCCCGGCATATGGGCGGCGATCCACCGGCGGTCGAACGCTCGCTCGTAGAGGCGGTTGCGAATGACCAGCCGCCCTGCGCCGCCCGTATCGCACGTGCTAATGACACGGACAACCCCGGACAGCTTCAATACTGTGACCAGCGGGTTCGTTTCATGATTCTCCACTCGCCGCCCAGATAGCACGCGCTCATAAAGCTTGAGCAGATCGACAAGCTCCTCACCGCTCCTAAGCAGGCGTTCGCGCACGAACTGGAGGTTGTCGTCGACGTCTCGGGAGCCGGGGCTAAAGAAGAGACGCTCGCATAGGGAATCTACCGCGCCCGAACCCTGGAATCGAGGGTCTCTGCCGACCGCCTGGCAGAGACGCTGGGTCAGGTAGGGGTGCCCGGAGGTCCAGTAGAGGATGCGGGAAAGCAGGCGTTCAGGCGTTCGGGCATTCAGGTGATTGGTCTCTGGGCTGAGCGGCTCTGGACGTTCCACTTCGCTCTTGATAGGATCGTCCTCTTCATCCGAACGTCTGAACGCCTGAACGCCCAGCCCTGCCGCCAGCGGCGCCGCCTCTTCCTCCGTGAAGTCCGTCAGCTCGATGCGGTGGCCGATGTTGAAGGGCGTATTACGTGTGTCCCGGATCAGGTCGCCGGGCGTGGCTACTCCCAGCAGGCAGAAGGTCAAACGCCGATACTCGGGAATCTCACTTCGGCGGTTATAGCACTCTCGGATGGCGGAGAAGAACTCGTCGGCGGAAAACGGGAGCGAGCGTACCGCGTCGATCTCGTCGATAAAGAGAACAATCTGTCCGGGTACTTTCTCCAGCGCCACTTCCCGAAGCGCCTGCATCCACCGTTGTATCGGGCCGAAACGCTCTTTGCCAAGCCAGTACTCCTCGAGCTCGTCCTCCAGACCCAGGCCCCGGGAGAGCAGGTGAAGGAGCCCGTCATACCACTGCTCTGCGGAAAGGTTCTGGCCCACGGCCGTCAGATCCAGCGCGACCGTCGTGACCCCTTCCCGACGAAGGCGCGCCGCAGTTCGCACCATAAGGGACGACTTGCCCATCTGACGAGAAGTCAGAACGTAGCAGAACTCACCGTCTCGCAGAGCCTGGAATAGCTCGGAATCGGCTGCTCGCTCCAGGTAGGAGCGGGCGTCCGGGGGGAGCGTGCCTCCCGTAATGTAGAACGCCGTCTCCATCGTCCCGATAGAGTTATGCTCCGGCCCCTGCGCCGGATCGGTCGATCGGCTCACCCTAGCGCTCCAGGGACGTCGAGCTTCCGTCCCAGATACTCCCGATAGACTCCGCAGCGGGGCGCCGCCTCCGTGGGACATTGCCCTGTGATGACCCCGGCGCTTCGCAGCCGGTAGAACGAGGCCTCCTCCGAGCAGCCGCGCCCTTTCAGTATGGATGTCACTTCATCGCACAGCTCCGGGGCCTGCACAAGGGCGGCCCACATGCGGCGCAAATGATCACCAAATGGACCGTCTTCCTGGGCCGCTTTGGCTTCCAGTGCAGCAGCGTCGATCCCCTTTTCTGCCATCAGGTGAAGACCGCGGCGGACCAGGTAGGGACAGCCACCGACCAGCGTATACAGCCGCTCGATTCCGGGCCCATCGGCTATGGGCGAACCGTATCGCCGGTTCAGGTCCGCCACCTCCCCGCGGGTAAAGTCTTCCAGCGCAAGCCGCGTACCAACATTAAAGGGAGATTGGTTCAGGTCCGAGATGAACAGGTGGGCTTCGGTGGCGTATGCCATTGCCAGGGTCAGCCGACACCACGGGCCGCCAGGATTGAGCGCGCGGTCATTGTGCCACGAGCGGAAGAGACCGAACACCACGCCGCTGAACGAAGAGCTGAAGAGCCGGTCCACTTCGTCGAGCGCCCATACGACATGCCCATCGTCGGAACGAAGCACGTCACGGCGCATGAAGCGCTCAAAGTTCACATTCCATCCTCGCCGGCCGTCCGCTACGTCGTCAAAGGAGACGTCGAGATCAAGCTGATCCGCCATCATCTCTCCAAAGGCGCGGAAGAGCGCGGCAGGTGATTCTAGCTGTTCCGGCGCGGCCCTTTGCATGTCAGTGAGCACGACACGGGCGCCAGCCTCTCGCGCATGCTGGAGGGATCGGGCCAAAAGGGAGGTCTTGCCGACCTGACGGGGACCTCTTACCAGGACGATGCTGTCGTGGTCCTGGACCGCGGTCAGGAACTCATGATCAGTAGGGCGGACGATGTAGAACCGCGAGTCAAGCGGCACCGCCCCGCCGTCCGGCTCCAGACGCGAACCCGTCCGCGCGTCCGGGACTAGAGAGCGGGGCACAGCATGCGCAGGCTCGCCGCGCGCTAATTCGTCCTTCAGCCGCTCAAAATGTCCGCATGTCGACGGAGACGGAGCTACTCCGAGCTCATCCCGAAGTAGACGCTCCAGTCCGCGGTACTGCCGAATAATGTCTGACGTACGTCCATCCCTCGCGTAGAACCGCATCAGGTCGCAGTGCACGTCCTCCCGAAGCGGATCCGTCGCAAGCGCGCGCCGGGCGGCATCGATGGCGGTCTGCAGATCGCCGGTTTCCGCCACCGCCCTTGCATAGCGCACCAGAGCGTCACCGTACGCCTCCTCCAGGCGCGTTCGTGCCGAGACGATCCACTCCTCCATGTAGCCGGAAAGCAGCTCGCCGCGATAAAGCCCGATCGCTCTGCCGAGCTCGGTAGCCTGTGCTCCGGGTTCCGTGGACGCGGCAGCGGCGGTCAGACTCGCTTCGAACTCGGCGACGTCGGTGACAACGGCGCCCGGATTTAATCGAACGTCGCTTCGGTCGGCAACAATGACGGAGGCAGGGGGCGTTCCTGCGGGCTCCAGCTCGCGACGGAGGGAAGAGAGGGCGTTGCGGAGCCGGTTACGAATGGCCTCCCAATCCTCGTCGGGCCACAGTTGCTCCGCCAGAAGCTCCCTCGAATAGCTTCGAGGCAGGCCGAGCGCAAGGCACCCCAGGAGAGCGCCCACCTTGCGAGTCTCAAAGTGAGTAAGGACAACATCTCCTCGCTCAGCCTTGAGGCCGCCAAACATTTCGATACGCCATACATCGTCGGACACTGCCTGGCTCCAGACACGGTCAGTGAGGGCCTATGGCTCAATAGAGACCCGGCCCGAGCATCCCGCTGCAGACTAATCTACATCACCAACATTAAAGCAGCGCAAGGCCAGCGTTAAAATGCGGCTGCTGCACTCCGTTTACAAGGTGCGCAGGGTGCCGTTTCCGGCCGCTGCCACTCGCGGCACTCCAGCTCCAGACTGACAGCCTCCTCGAAGCACGTTACTATCTCGGTCCTCGACTACAGCAACAGTGTGGTCCAGGAGGGCCACGTCGAACCTGTCGAGGTTCATCACCTTGGTCC
>CAYNFH010000002.1:0-83713 GCA_964396385.1 uncultured Chthonomonadaceae bacterium
CGCGCGGCTGCGTCACTCGCCTCGCGATTCGGAAGCTCGCCCGGCCCGTAGAGGAAGGCCACCCGGCCCCCTACAGCCATCCTCGCTGCGGTCCGCATGACTTCCTGGCTGTGTACGTTACGCTAAGAGCAGGTCGAGGAGAAAGTGGGCGGCGGATTTGTCGGGGATGCGGCCTCGGGCGGCGCTGTCCAGGTCGGTCATGGCGAAGACCGGAACTGCCGCGCCGACGCAAGAGGGGCAGCCGTCCTCGCAGCCGCACTCCGCGATGACGTCCCGCACGGTGCCCAGCATCTCCCCCACCCTATCGATGCAGCGGCGGGCGTACCCCATGCCGCCGGGATAGCGGTCGTAGAAGAAGAGCGCGTCCCGCCCCAGACAGCTACTGTCAACGGTCACGCCGATGTCCGAGGGATCGCACATCACGAAGAAGGGGGCGATCTCCACCAGCACGTTGGAGATGCCCACCAGCGCCTCCCCCACCAGCATGCCGTGCGCCTGAAGCTCCTTCGCTGCTGGCTCCGGCGGGCTCAACCAGAGGGCAACCGTCTCGATGCACTGCGGCGGGAGCTCCAGTTTCTCGTAGCCCAGGCTGTCTCGCGAGTGGAAGCGGATCTTCTTGAACATGGGGATGGTGGTCGTCACGGTCACGTCCCCGAAGCCCAGGAGCGCGCCCTGCCACTCGCGCTCCTCCTCGCGGGAGTCGATCCGGATCTGGGACGCCTGCACGGACTGCGTGTAGTAGTCCAGGTCCCGCCGCTCCACGCGGGCGATCTTCTGCTCCAGATCCAACTGCGTGACGAAGTAGGTCTCCGCGCCGTGGAGGTAGACCGCGTGGTCGTGGAGCTGGGAGAGGGCGCTGATCTCGTCCATGGTGCCGATGACGCGCGCGCCGGCCGACTCCTCCTGGATGGTGTAGACCGGCCCGGCGATGTTGCGCAGGTTGACTTCCGCCGCCGGGTACTCCGTGCGCGCCCAGTACCAGCGGCAGTCGATGTGGCGAACGCTCTCCTCCTCCTCCAGCAACTCCAGGATCACGGATCCGTAGGGGCCGAACGATTCCACCTCCGCGTCCCGGAGCGGGAGCTCGTGCGCGGCGCACTTGAGGTGGCCGACCACGATGTGCGGGTTGTCCGGGTCCACCACCGCCTGCTCCGGATTCTGGGAGAACAGATAGGCGGAGTGGGCCATGAGGTACTGGTCGATGGGCGAGTTCTGCGCGACGAGCACCACCAGCGCCTCCTCCTTGCCTCGGCCGGCGCGCCCCGCCTGCTGCCAGAGGCTCGCGATGGTGCCGGGGTAGCCGACGAGGATGCAGGCGTCCAGGCTGCCGATGTCGATGCCCAGCTCCAGGGCGTTGGTGCTGGCGACGCCGAGCAGCTCTTTGCCGGCCAGCCGCCGCTCTATCTCCCGGCGCTCCTCCGGCAGGTAGCCGCCCCGGTAGGCGTGGACGGAATCGGCCAGCTTACGGGAGACGGGCTGGAGCAGCTCCCGGCTGTTTCGGAAGAGCATCTCCGCGGCGAGCCGCGTCCGGACGAAGCCGATGGTCTGCACACCCTCCCGGACCAGCGAGGTCATGAGCTGCGCCGCCTCCCGGGCCGCGCTCTTCCGGTCCCCGCCCACGCGCCAGGCGGGCGCGCTGCCCCGGGCGGCGTCCTCCAGCTGCGGCGGGTTCCAGAGCACGAACCGCTTGGGCCCGCGCGGCGAGCCATCGTTGGTGACGACGGTCATGGAGCGGCCGGTGACCCGCTCCGCGTGCTCGCCGGGATTGGCGATGGTGGCCGAGCAGCAGATGAACTGCGGCGACGCGCTGTAGTGGCGGCAGATCCGGTCCAGCCGGCGCAGGACATTGGCCAGGTGGGAGCCAAAGACGCCTCGGTAGGCGTGGATCTCGTCGACGACCACGTACCGCAGGTGCGAGAAGACGCGGTTCCAGCGGGCGTGCTGCGGGAGGATGCCCTGGTGCAGCATGTCCGGATTGGTGAGCAGGATGCTTGCGCCGTCCCGCAGCTTGCGGCGCAGGTTCTGGGGCGTATCGCCATCGTAGGCGCCGCTTAGGAAGCGGAGGCCGTCGTCCGGCCGGTCGAACCGGGCGAGGCCGCGGAGCTGGTCCTGAGCGAGGGCCTTGGTGGGATAGAGGTAGAGGGCGGTGGCAAGCGGATTCTCGATCAGGGTCTCGACAGCCGGGATGTTGTAGCAGAGGGTCTTGCCGCTGGCGGTGCCGGTGACGATCACCACGTCGCGGCCGGCGCGGACCTCCGCGATGGCTTCCGCCTGGTGCGCGTAGAGCCTATCGATGCCGCTCCAGAGGAGGGCGCTCTCCACGAGCGGGTGCAGGCCACCCGGCACGTCGGCATAGACGGCCTCACGCTGTGGCAGGACCTCGACATGGGCCACCTGGCCGCCGTATCCTCGCCGCGACTGAATCCGCTCCAGAAAAGCTCCCGCGTTCACGTTCCAATTCTCCTCGTCCGCCGCTCGGGCTGACGCAGTATTAGTCCCGCAATTGCCGTAACCCTGCCGGGCACAGGTAACTGTTCGAGCTGTGCCGCTGGGGTATGCTCCTGGCAATCGCTTGACGGTAACCCACCCAGAGAGGAGCACAGCATGGAGCTCGGCGCGTTCTCGATCAGCCTGGCAGTAAAGGATATTGAGGCATCCAGGAGTTTCTACGAGAAGTTCGGTTTCCGCGAGTACGCAGGCGACGCCGCGCAGAACTGGCTGATCATGAAGAACGGCGACCACGTTATCGGGCTGTTCCAGGGGATGTTCGAGAAGAATATATTGACCTTCAACCCAGGCTGGGACCAGAACGCCCAGAAGCTGGACAGTTTTAGCGACGTCCGAGACCTGCAGCGCCAACTGAAGGCGCAGGGGGTGACGTTGGCGCCAGAGGCGGACGAAAGCACGACGGGCCCCGCGCACTTCATGGCGGTTGACCCGGACGGGAACCCGATTCTGGTCGATCAGCACGTTTGAGGAGTTAGGAGCCCTCACCCCATCCCCCGATATACCGGAAGGCCGTGCGCGCTGGAGGCCCTCACCCCGGCCTTCGGCCACCCCTCTCCCAAGAACAGGAGAGGGGGAGAAGGGGAAAGGCCGGAGTCTAGAGTCGCGAGTCGAGAGAACGGATTCCTCAGGAGGGCCGGTGGGTATGCACCCTGTAATCTTCGCGTGAGATCGTTGTCGCAAATCTGGCGCGGCGGCGCCACATTGCGGGCGGAGTCGAGAGTCGAGAGAGCGGATTCAGGAGGAGGGGCGGCGTGAGACATTGTCTCAATTTGGCGCTGCGACGCCAGATTCGAGTCCTCCGCCTCGGGCGCGGGCTGAACCGGCACTTCTCCCGCCATTTGACACGCGCGTGTCAAATCAGCCTCCTGGGAATGTGGCGCCGGCTCCGTGTGGCCGGCGGCTGAAGCCGCGCCAACAGGTAAAGAGAGTCCGCCTGCGCGGACGCGGGATGTAGTGGCGGCACGTACCTTGCGCATGGCGGTGAGCTGTGCGGTCTACTGGTCCGGGGGGATGCTGCCGCTTTCGGCCTGTTTGAGCCAGAGGAAGCGCTGCTCCTGGGGAATGAGGCTGCGGCCGCCTTGCTGCCATTGCTCAAGGGACTCGGTCCAGGAGGAGGGGTCCGGTAGCAGGAGGACGGTGGAGACTTCCAGATCCTCCCGGTGGGTCTGCGGGGACGTGTTCTTGTGCATGAGTTTCTTTCCTTCATCCGGAATCTCCCAGGCTCCGGATACAGGGGCGTTTCTTGCAGCCATGTGTGGGGTGGGCCTCTCGGGCGAGCCTCCGCCGCCCGGTGCAGTAGAAACGATGTGGCAGCTTGGCAGGCCGGGCGTCGCCTCACCCTGCCGACCCTCCCCACGCCCCTCCCGCAGATTCCGGAACGCAGCCGCGCGGCGCGGCTGCCTGGTTTCCCGCTGTACTAGCTTCGGACGGTCATGGCATCCGTGGTCACCCAGGAACTCGGGGCTAAGTCGGCGGCAACACGAAGGGCAAGATATGGCTTATAGGGCGAATGTGCATCGGGCAGAAGAGGGCGGCTACTGGGCGGAAGTTCCCGAGCTTCCAGGCCTGGTCACGGAAGCGGACAGCCTGAATGCGCTGATGGACAACCTGAACGACGCCATTCAGGGTTGGTTGGAAGCAGATGCCAAGCAGAATCCTGGACGACAAGTCCCTGAGTCAGCCGCCTCAACGCCAGCTAGAGTGGGACCTTCGAGTTCGTCGCGTGAAGTCCGTTTCACGTAGCGCCATCGTTATCGTAGAGCGGCAGCAGAATCTCGTATCGCGCGAAGCGCATCGTCGGGATCGTCCTCGCGTATCAGATCGTACTTCACGCCCAGCTCATCGAGTAGTGAGAGTGCCGGTTCGGGCACGATGAACTGGTTGCCCCGCAGGGATACGACCCGTCCCCGCTTGGTCACTTCTAGGATCCCGCGGGAGCGTTGCTCTTTATCATCAATGCGTATCCGAAAGTGCTTCATGGTCCATCGCTCCTTTGGACCCTTTGTAACACGGTGCGGTTGCTCAGGCAAAGGGCCTCTCAGTCCATGAGGGGGTCTGGGAGTAGGCACTACCTACGAGGATTCCACCGCACCTCTCTTGCAGGGTCGCGGGCGGGCTATCCCTTCTCTTCTTTTTGGACGCGGCGGGCGCGGGCCGCGAGAGAGTCGCCGGCGAGGAGGGACGGAGGCGCCTCCTGGTTCCACTCCTTGCTGGGGAGGTCCGATTCGGTGGGGGCCGGTCTGGCCACGTCCGGTATGGCGGAAGCTGGTGCGGAATCCGGGCCGCGGTCCGGCGGTGGGGAGAAGGTGGAGGGGCGGTTGGAGGAGCCGGGGGCGTGCATGTTGGGCGGCGGGGCGGCGCGGGGCGCGTCCGGCAGGAGGCCGTCGGGAGGCAGGCCCTGGGCGATCCGGGAGCGGAGGGCCTTGTTGAAGGCGGCGCGGAGCTGAGCGCGGATGGCGGAGTCCGGCTGGGCGAGGGATTCCTCCGGCTCCGGGGCGGGCGTGCCGATGGAGACGTGCGGGTCGATGGGATGGAAGAGGGTGGGTTCGCGCATGCGCTCCATGCGGCGGCGGAGCAGCTCGCGCAGGCGGATTGTCTCTTCATCGGCGTCCGTGGGAGCGGGACGAAGAGCAGATCCCTCGCTTTGCTCGGGATGACAGGTTGGTGCGGTATCGCGCGGGTGTTGATGAGTGCGGGCTGGTAGATTGCCAGATTCCTCGCTACGCTCGGAATGACAAAGGGGGTGCTCGGAATGACAAGGGGCGTCGCTCGGGATGACACCGGGGCGGTCGCGGTGACTACAAGTCTCGGCACTGTGCAGCGCATATGTGTCGGGGCATTGGAGAGCGCCGCCGGCTAGAAGGCCTTCCAGGATGAGGCGTGCGGCGGCTTTGCTGGGGACGGAGCCCTCGCCGCGCTCCACGTTCCAGGTGGCGGCCTGGCGCAGGGGCTTGCCCACGCAGCAGGGGCAGCCGTCGGCGCAGCCGCAGCTCCGGATGGTCTCCAGCGTGGCCGAAAGTATCTCGTGCAGCCGGTCGAACGCCTGCTCGGTGAAGCCCAGGCCCAGCGGGTACCGCTCGTAGACAAAAAGGGCGTTCCAGGGGGAGTTGGCGCTGCCCACGGAGTGGGAGAAGCTGGGCGTGTCGCAGGTGAGGAAGAGCGGGAGCGTCATGCGCGCGGCGTAGCCGATGCCGCGCAGGCCGGCGGGGACGTCGAAGCCGGCGCGGCGCACCTCCGCCATCAGCTCCTCCGGCGGGATGACCCAGAGGGCCATGGTCTCCTGCACCTGCGTCTCCAGCTCCACGGGATGGACGGAGACCGCATCCATCGTGTAGAAGCGCACCTTCTCGTACGCCATCGTGTCGAAGTGGACGGTCACCTCGCCCCAGCAGGCGCGACCGGCGCCGAACGGCTTCTCACGCAGGATGCTGTCCACGTGGTGCACGTCCGTACCGCCGAGCGGGTAGGTGTAGTAGTCCACCTCCTCGCGCTTCACCCGTGCGACGTTGCGGCGCTGGTCCAAGGTGAGGACGCGGTAGGTCTCGCCATGGTGGAGGTAGATGGCCTCCGGATGGAGGAGCGGCGGCGCGTCGAAGCGGTTCAGCTCGCCCAGGATGCGGCCAGTATCCGCGTCCTCGATGACCACGTTCACGTCCGCGTAGGACCGGAGCGACACCTCGTGCTGGGGAGTCTCGGAGGCGGCGTGGTACCAGCGGCCGTCGATGCGGGCGACCTTCCGCTGCTCCTCCAGCACCTCCAGCACCAGCTCCGAATGGCGGCCGAAGCCGGCCGATTCCTCCGCGCGTACGGGCAGCTCGTGGGCGGCGCAGCGGAGGTGACCGAGGAGGACGAAGGGGTTGTCCGGCTCGCAGAGCGCCCGCTCTACCGGCCTGCCGAAGAGGTACTCCGGGTGGGACATGACGTACTGGTTGGCCGGCGTGTCCAGACCGACGAGGACCACCAGCGCATCCCGGTCGCGACGGCCGGCACGGCCGGACTGCTGCTGGAAGGAGGCGATGGTACCGGGGTAGCCCACCAGGATGCTGGCGTCGAGGCCGCCCACGTCGATGCCCAGCTCCAGCGCGTTGGTGGCGCTCACGCCCAGCAGCTCGCCTTCGAAGAGGCGCCGCTCGATGGCGCGGCGCTCCTCCGGCAGGTAGCCGCCCCGGTACGCGGCGACAGCGCCGGCGAGGGCGCCCGGCCCCCCTGGAGGGGGGAGGACTGTGCCGGGTGGGGTTTGGCGTAAGCTCTCCTTGACGTAGCGCGAGATCATCTCCGCGGTCATCTTGGCTTTGGAGAATGTGATGGTGGGCACGCCCCGGCGCACCAGGTCCGCCATCAGCTCGTGCGCCTCCACGTTGGCGCTGCGGCGCGAGCGCCAGGGCGTGCCGCGCACCACGGGCGGGTTCCAGAAGACGGTCAGCCGCCGGCCGCGCGGGCTGCCGTCGTCCTCCACCAGAGAGAACCGGCGACCGGTGAGGGTCTCCGCCAACTCGCGCGGGTTGGCGATGGTCGCGGAGCAGGCGACGATCCGGGGCGACGCGCCGTGGTGGGCGCAGACTCGCCGGAAGCGGCGGAACAGGTTGGCGGCGTTCGCCCCGAAAAGGCCGTTGTAGACGTGCAGCTCGTCTATCACCAGCAGGCGGAGCCGCGCGAGGAAGCGCGCCCAGCGGGCGTGCTGGGGCATGAGCGCCGAGTGGAGCATGTCCGGGTTGGTGAAGAGGATGGAGCCGTGGTCGCGGAGCTTGCGCCGGAGGTCCGCGGGCGTGTCGCCGTCGTAGACGCCGGTGACCAGCCGGCCCAGCCCGGCGGCTTCCAGGAGCTCGGCGCAGCGAAGACACTGATCCTGGCAGAGGGCCTTGGTGGGGAACAGGAGGAGCGCGGTGGCCTGAGGGTCCTGGATCAGCGTCTCCAGTAGCGGCAGGAGATAGCAGAGCGACTTGCCGGAGGCGGTCCCGGTGACGGCCAACACGTCCTCGCCCGCGCGCCAGCGATCCAGGGCCTCCGCCTGGTGAGTATAGAGCCGGCCGATGCCGCGGGCGGCGAGGGCCGCCTCAGCCTGAGGCGAGAGCGGCCGGGCCGGGTCCGCGTATCGCGCGGGACGGGCAGGCTCCTCGTGGACGTGAACCACCTGACCGGCGTAGGCCGGCGAGCTCCGAATCTCCTCCAGATAGGCGCGAAAGTCCAATCGATGAGTCCTCGGTTCCGGAGTCCGCGGAGGCGGACTTCGCGTACTTCATAGTCCACGGCTTCAGTCGCAGGGTACGGACCGTCACCGCTTTCCGCCGGGGACCTTCACGAACAGCTCGGCCAGAGTGAGCAGGTCCAGGGCGTTGTGGTGAAGGATGCGGGCCATCTGGGTGGCGTCCCCGGTGCGGACGAAGGCGTGGTACGCCTCCGGCACCGCGTGTCCGGGGATGTCGTCATTGCGGAAGCGGCGGCAGATCCAGCGCTCCAGCGTCTGGAGCCGGTGGTCCGGCACCTGGCCGCGCCAGGCGCGGCGGCAGACGTGCAGCAGGTCCATGTGGGGCAGGTCGCAGCGGAACGGGACGCCGGTGGCGGCGGCGCGCGTGCGCAGGTAGGGCAGGTCGAACGTCTTGCCGTTGTAGGAGATGAGCAGCCTCCTCCCGGCGGCGATGGCGGCGAACAGCGCGGTGACGCAGGCTTCCTCCGCGTAGGTGCGGGCGAGGTACTGGCGGAGCGCGAGGCCCTCTTCCTCCAGATAGAGCAGGCCCACCAGGAAGACCGGCGCGTTGCTCAGGCCGGCAGTCTCCAGGTCCAGGAAGAGCAGGTCTTGCGGGCGGACGGTCTCGTCGTTGCAGAGGTCGCGGGCGCGGATCATGGCGGGCGACTCGCAGGCCTCGCACCGTGCGCGAAAGGCGCGGCAGACCTCGGCCCCTTCCCGACCCATGTCGGCAGCGGTCCGGGCGACCAGGAAGGCGCGGCCCCATCCGGCAAGCTCCACCTCCACGCCGCTCACGGCCTGCTCCAGCGCGACGGGAGTGGCCGAAGGGGCGGCGGGGTGTTTCGCGGGCCCGGCCGCGCGGGGCAGGCCGCGCTCGTAGACCACGGGCGGGGCGGGGGCGACCGGCCTAGCGGGCGGGCGCTGGCCGAGCTTGCGCTTGAGGTCGCGGACTGCGGATTCGGTCTCGTCTGGGACATGCTCCAGCGGCCGGCCATTCAGCTCGGCGAGTCGTTTGAGGTAGTCGCGATCGGTAGGCATCCTAAGCAGCGGTACCGGAACAGGTGTCTAGCAGTTGGAGTAGGATTCCGCGACGGGCGGGCATTATCCTCCGAGGTGCCTCCTGATGCATTCTGGCACATAGAAAAGGGCCGGGCTCCTCTTGAGAGAGGCCCGGCCCGTACCGCGCTGCGTCGGCGCAGTGGCCATGCGCGGTTACGTGGTCGTTGTGCGGGTGCCGGTGATGGCGCGCAGGATGAACAGCAGGATCACGGCGCCAACGAAGGCCACGATGGTGCTGCCGATCCAGCCGCCGTAGCTGTGCCCTAGTATGGCCTGAAACACGAAACCGCCGATCAGGGCGCCGACGATTCCCACGATGAGGTCTCCGAGAACTCCTCCCGGCCCCTCACCCGGGACGACCATCTTGGCCAGCCAGCCGGCGATGATCCCAACTATGATCCAGAAGATGATAGTCAACTATTGTCACTCCTTTCATACTGGTGAAGGACTGACGCTAAAGGGCAGACAATTGTTCCTCTGCCAGGTCTCGCGTTTAGCGCCGCCACCCCTCGGTTCGATAGCGAGATAGGAGCAAATTCGCCATGTCCAGACGGGGCGCAAAGAGAACACCGGGGCAGACGGCGACCGCCTCCACGCCGGAGGGCGAGCTCCAGCGGCACCTGCGGGAGCTAGGGCTGGAGAGCGCGGAGATCTACCGAGCGTGGTGCGCGGCCCACGGATTCCGGCCGGGACTCCAGAAGACGTGGCAGGAGCGGCGAGCGGAGGTCCGGACGGCACAGCGGTTGGCGCAGGAGGCGGCCGAGCGGCGGGAGCTGGAGAAGCACGCCGCGGACCTTGGGTTCGCGGACCTGGACGCCTACTCCGCATGGCGCCGGGAGCGCGGCTTTCCGGCGTCGATGCGACTCACGCCGGAGCAGCGGCGGCGCGAGCGGGAGACGCTGGAGCGGGAGCGGGCCCGGAGCGCCATGGCCGGCGCCCGGCAGAGGGCCCGGCGACCGGACGACGTGCTGCGGGCCATCGCGGCGGACACGATAGCCGCGGAGGAGCTGCGTACTCCCGCGCTTCAGAAGGCGCATGCCGTCTTCGCCGGCATCCAGGATACCGGCGTGCGCGATTCTCTTCTGCGCCTGCTGCTCCACGCCCGAGCCCACACGGAGCTTCTGTCCCCCTCCCCCGTCATCCCCCACTTCGGGCCGCAGCCGGGGAATACGTTCATCGAGGCGCTTGCCGGACTGGCGGCATGGCACGGATGCTGGCTGCGCGAGCCGGAGGAGTGGCGGCCGGATTCCCGCAGCTCACGACGGCAGTTTGCGGGACTGGCGCGGCACCTGCTAGCGCGGTACTTCGTGCCGTCCTTCATGGACGAACCCTGGTTCATTGCGCCAGGTCCCGAGGCCGCGCGGAGGCAGGGCTGGTTCATCCACGTGGGCGTCGGCCAGAACATCCGGAAGGCGGACATCCCGCTTCACCTGACCAAGATGATGGCCCACCATTTCCTGCTGGCGCCAAAGGACGTGACGCTGGTGGGGGCGCTGCGCTGGGGCCAGCTCCTGGCGCTAGGCGGGGACGGGTACCTTGCGCGTGCGGTCGCAGCGACCCGGCTGGGAGAGCTGCAGGAGGACGAGCCGTTCTGGGAGTCGTTCCTCCACTTCCTGGTAAACAACCCCATGCTGGACCGCGCCTGCATCGGCCCGATGGCGGACTTTATCCACCACCGCCGGTTCGAGCGGGTAGAGGCGGTAGAGGACGGTCAGGCCGTGCTGCTGGAGCCGCCGGAGCCCGGCTTCAGCATGAAGGGCCGCACCGTACCGGCGCTGTGGAAGCGCGTGGAGGAGTGGCACCGTGAGCTGGCCCGGCTGGACAGGCGGCAACCCCAGGAGTGGCCGCCCTCCGGTATCGGCGGCTTGGAACTCACCGAGCGGGATGAAGAGACCGGGAAGCGGGTGCGGTGGCACGTGATGGAGCTGCTAACGCACCGGGAGCTGGTGGAGGAGGGCCGCGACATGCACCATTGCGTCGCCTCCTACTCCCGCTCCTGCGCTCGCGGGGCTACCAGTATCTGGTCCATCCGGCTGGAGGACCGGGAGGGATACTTCCGGCGCGTGATGACGGTGGAGGTCCACAACGGCCGCCGCTCCATCGTGCAGGCGCGCGGCGTGTGCAACAAGTCCCCCAACGGCCGGCGGGCCAGCACGCGGTTGCAGGAATCGCCGCGGATTCTGCGGATGTGGGCCGCGCAGGAGCGGCTGACGGTGCCGGGGCACCTGTTTCCATGAGGAACGGTTGAAACGGTGCTATGCCCGCCACAGAGGCGGGCCGGGACGGCGCCCGATTGACGGGAGCGGTTTCGCACCGGAGCAGAGCGGGCCGGAAGTCGCACTATCGAATCCTATCTGCGTATGGTTTTTCGTGGGCGAGGAGGCGTTTGCGACGGCTGATGGCGACGTGGTCCGGGTACTTGCCGGCGTCGTGGTCCAGGCCGGTGTCCCGATCCAGGAAGAGCGGGAAGTCCGTGGCGGGCGGCTTGGTGTGGTCGTAGGCGTAGCTGTAGGATCGCATGATGATCCGCTGCTCCCGGTTGAGGGTCTGGAGCCACTCCGGGTCGTTCTGCAGCCGGTCCGCCGCCACGATCCAGGAGGGACAGTAGGCCAGGAAGATGTTCTTGCGGACCGTGTCCGTCTCGTTGGGCTCCACGCGGTGCCAGACGTTGCAGTTCATGAGGGTGATGGTGCCGCGCGGAACGCAGAGGACCATCTCGTCCGGCACGCTCTCGTGGGTGTCGTAGTAGGGGAAGTACTGCTCCCGCTGGGAGCGCGGGCGCATGACGATGTTGCCCATGCGCGGGTGCGGCAGATCCGTAAGCCAGTAGCCTATCTTGATCTGGCACGGCAGGTCCGGCGAGAATACCTGGTACGGCACGGCCCGTGCGCCATCCGGGTGCCACTTGTTGTAGTCGCCGCCGCGAGGCCGCACGAAGAACTGGGAGAGGTGGAGCTTCAGGAGCTCGCCATAGAAGTCGTAGACGTAGCCGACGTGGCGAGGATGGTCGATCAGCTCGGCGAAGACGGGGTCCAGCTCCACGATGTTCTCGCGAGCGTAGAAGCGCGACGGGTCGAAATGCTCGTCCTTGTGGATGTGGCGGTCGATGGCATCTATGTAGCGAGCGATCTCGTCGTCCGTGAGGCGGTCCGGGAGGATGAGGTAGCCCTCGCGCTCGAAGAACTCGCGCTGCTCCGGGGTGAAGCCCGGTGGTGCGAGGCGGTATGTAGACTCGGTTGGGTCCTTTAACGTGGTTGTCATTGATTGTGCCTATTCAGATCTGAATCGCGGCAAGGTAAGGTGTCATTCTGAACCAAGTGAGGGATCTGCTTTTCTCCGGCAGAGTACGCTCCGTTACCGTAAAGCAGATTCCTCGCGGAGCTCGGGATGACAGGTTGGTGCGCTCAAGGGTCCCTTCCTACAACTAGGCGCTTGTGCCGTCGGATCACTCGGGAAGGCGGTTGCTGTAGTTCTCCCCTACCCGCATGCGAGTGGCGGCACCGTCCGGGCCGAGCTCGAACTCCACGAAGTCGCCATCCTCCACGAAGGGGCCGGTGGCGCGGGTGCGGAACCGGCGCGGGCCGATGGGCTCCAGCGTGACCTGCGTGGCGGCGGGTCCGCGAAGCCGAAGCCGCGGCACCAGATCAGCTCCTGGTCGTAGATGACGCCGAGGGTCATTCCCGGCAGGCCGGCGTAGGCCATGCGGCTCTCCACCCACGCCTCCAGGATCCGAATGCCGGCCTGGACCTCCGGACGCGCAGTGATGTCGCTGCCTATGGCTGCGGTTGTCTGTGCCAAGGGATGCTCACCTCCACCCGCACGTTCGGCTTTGTGGGGCCGCGCTCCTCCCCGGCAGGGCTGAGCGTACCTAGGCCCACCCACCGAGCGTCCCACCCATTGCTCCGCTCCTCGCCCTCCCTGGGAGCGAGGGGCGCCACAACTCGGGTAGCGTTGGGCTGGCAGGGGCTTTGCAGCCGAGGGCAGAACGGTGGGAGCGAAAGGGGGGCGTGTGTCCTATCTCTGGTACTGGCCGTCAGGAGGGTGGGATTTCGAGCGGTGGCGGGACGGCTGCTCGTGGACGCCGGTGCGGGGGCCGCAGTCCGGACAGAAGGACCTCCGGCCTCCAATCCCGCGACGCGAATCTCTGCAAGAGTGGGAGGCTCTTCGGCCGGAGCTGCTGAGACTGACATGTGAGCTGCTGGGCGAAGTATCGGACTCACCGCCTGCCGAGATGCGCTGGGAGACGCTGGAGGAGTTTCCAGGCACCTCTTACCAGCTACGCCGCATCCGCTACTCGCTCACGGACCGGGAGTGGGGCTACGCCTGGCTGCTGCTCCCTCGCGAGACAGACTCGCCACGACCCGCGGTGATCGCGCTGCACCAGACGGTGCCGCAGGGCAAGGACGAGCCCGTAGGAATCGAAGGCGATCCGGCGCTGGCGTACGGGCGAGAGCTGGCCGAGCGCGGGTTTGTGGTCCTGGCACCGGACGCGGTGGGGTTCGGGGAGCGGCGCATGGACCAACCGGGCGCCCTCTACCGGAGCGCCGACCGCTTCTTCCAGGCACACCCGGAGGGCTCCGTCATGGCGAAGATGGCGTTCGACACCTCGCGCGCGGTGGACTTCCTGGAACGGATGCCGGAGGTGGATTCCGCGCGCATCGGCTGCATCGGGCACTCCCACGGCGGTTATGGAACGCTGTTCGCGATGCTGCGGGATGAGCGGATCCGCGCCGGGGTGATTAGCTGCGGCGTCACGCCCCTCCGGACCGACCCTACGCCGGAGCGCTGGTGGCGCCGAACCGCTCTCATCCCGAGGCTGGGCCTGTACGAGAGCGCGATGGAGGGGACGCCGGTGGACTTCCACCAATGGATCGCGCTCCTCGCGCCGCGGCCGGTGTTCCTCTCCGCCGCGCTGAACGACGCCATCTTCCCGAACACCGAATCGCTGCGGCGCCTCGCACGGCGGGCGCGTTCGGTGTATGGGGTGTACGGCGCGGTATCCTGTCTGCGCCCGTGGATCTTTCACGGACCGCACTGCTTCCCGCGTGAGGCGCGGACCAGAGCGTACCGGATGCTGGAGGAGACGTTTTGCTCATTCCGATGATCCTTCTCACGACTATGTCAGCCCACCCCGCCCATAGCGTCTTCTACCCGCCTGCGCTGGTGGCACGGGCGCGGGAGAACATCCGGCGCGGGGGATGGGCCGCCCAGGAGGGAGACCGGCTGGTGGCGGCGGCCCAGCCGTGGATGCGCATGCCGGACGACGAGCTGTGGCAGCTCATGTTCGGGAACACCATCCGCAGGAGCTGGATGGTGTGGTCGAACGGGTTCTGCCCTGCCTGCAAGCAGCCGGTGCCCATGTACACCTGGGAGATAGACGCCCTCCGCACGCCGTGGAAGGTCCGCTGCCCCCACTGCGGGGAGCTGTTTCCCAAGAACGACTTCGCCCGTTTCTACCGCTCCGGACTGGATGAACACGGCATCTTCGAACCGGCCAGGGCGGACCGGTCTCTGCTGTACAACACGGAGCACCCCGATCCGCACGACCCGCTCCACCTGTTCGGCGTGGATGATGGCGAGGGCTACGTTCAGGGCGACCATCGCTGGCGCTTCATCGGCGCTTACCTCATCTACGGCCAGTGGAAGCAAGCCGTCTATGGGGGCATCGTTCGCCTGGCGGCGGCATACACCTTGACCGGCGACCGCGCCTATGCCCATAAGGCGCTGGTACTCCTCGACCGCGTGGCGGACCTCTACCGCACGTTCGACTTCGGCCGCGAAGGCGTGATGTACGAGGGCCCGCCCAGCGCCGGATACGTCTCCACGTGGCATGACGCCTGCGAGGAGACACGTGAGCTGGCTCTGGCGTGGGATCAGGTTCGGGACGCACTGGACGGCGACACGGGCCTGGTGGCGTTTCTTTCCGAGCAGGCTCACCGCTACGCTCTCGACAATCCCAAAACCACAGCCGAAGACATCCGCCGCAACGTAGAGGACCGCATCCTGCGGGACGCGCTGGCGCATCGAGACAGGATCCACTCCAACTATCCGCGGACCGAGATAGCCGTGGCGACTATCCTCACCGTGCTAGGGTGGCCCGAGAACCGGCAGGAGGTGCTTAGCCTGCTGGATCCGGTGCTGGATAAGTCCACGGCCGTGGACGGAGTTACGGGCGAGAAGGGGCTGGCGGGCTACACCGCTTTCACCATTCGCGGGGTTGCTCTGCTCCTGGCGCAGTACGACCGGATGGACCCCACATTTCTGCCGGAGATGCTGCGCCGCCACCCGCGCCTCCATGCCATGTTCCGCTTCCACGTGGATACCCACTGCCTCTCGAGATACTATCCGGAGGTGGGGGATTCCGGTGGCTTTGCACAGCCTGTACCCACTTACCAGGGAGTCTCCTTCAGCTCGAATCCCGGCCTGGAGCCGAGTATGTACGGCTTCCTCTGGAGGCTATACCAGATCACCGGTGATGCTGCGTTTGTCCAGGCTCTGTACCAGGCAAACGGAGGCAAAGCGGACGGGCTGCCGTACGATCTGTTCGCAAAGGAGCCTCCGGCGTTCCAGCGGGGCGTACTGCAGGTCATCGCTCGCGAAGGTGTCGAGCCGCGGCTGCGCAGCGTCAACCTGAAGGAGTGGCATCTCGCGATACTCCGCTCCGGGCAAGGCGCGAACAGGCGGGCCGTGTGGTTGGAGTACGACAGCGGCGGGCCGCACGGCCACAAGAACGGCCTCAACCTGGGGCTGTTCGCGCACGGGCTGGATCTGCTGCCGGACTTCGGCTATCCGCCAGTCCAGTATGGCGGATGGTCCTCTCCCCGCGCCAACTGGTACCGTGCCACCGCGGCCCACAATACGGTGGTCGTGGACGGCCGGAACCAGCCCGACGGCGCGGGGACGTCCACGATCTGGGCGGACGGCGAGCGGTTTCATGCCGTCCGCGGGAACGCTCCAGCGCTGAACGGCGGGCACGAGTACGAGCGGACCATCGCGCTGGTGGACGTCTCCGACCGGGACGCCTACGTGGTGGACCTGTTCCGCGTGCAAGGCGGAGCGGACCACGCCATGTTCCTGCACGGTCCCTTCGGTACGATCCAGGTCGAAGGCTTACCGCGCTCCCCTGCCCCGGAGTATGGACACGACGCGCTACTGCGCGACTTCCGCGGCGGGACACCCGCGGCGGAGAGCTGGTCCGCAGAATGGAATGTGGAGGACCGGTACCATGTGGCGTTGCCGGGCGCGCAAGTGCGTCTGCGCTGTACCGAACTGACCCGTGGCGCTCGGGGTTTTACCTGCGAAGCCTGGGTCTCGCCCAGCGGCTTCCAGCAGACCGAGGAGGCCTGGATCCCATGCATCGTGGTCCGCCGCGGTAAGGAGGACGGAGGACCGAGGATGGGGGACGGACGGATCCCCCAGGCGCTGACGTCTACTTTTGTGTCCGTGCTGGAACCGTACGAGGGCTCTCGCGCTGCAAAGTCCATCCGCAGGCTGGATCCGGACGGGCAGGATTCCGAGGCGGTCGTGGAGGTCGGGCTTTCGGACGGGCGGCGTGACCTGCTGGCGGCACAAATGACCCAGGGTGCCCTCACGGAGCGAGGTTGGCGCCTGCATACGGACGCGGAGCTGTGCCATGTCCGGCGCGCCACGGATGGGCACGTGGAGCACATCGCCCTTTGCCACGGCAGCTTCCTGCAGGTGGGAGTGGTAAGACTGACGCTAACTGAGCCGGTAGAATTCGTGGAGGTGGCACTGGAGGGCAGCGGCGCCCGGATCGTGGGCGACAATGGTGCGATCGTGAAGACGCTGACGGTTCGCGGGCGCACCGTCCCGGTGCGATGATCGATCCGACCTCCAGCCCGCTTCCAGAATCGCCCCAGCCGAAGCCTTCGCCCAGTCCTTTGCGCATCCGGGCGCGGGCGATTGCGGTCACCTTCGCCGCGCAGGCGGTCCTGATCGCGTGGACGGCGGACAGCGAGATCGCGCGCGGGATCTACCTCATCTGCTATGCCCTGATGATGCCGACGGTGCTCTACCTGCTGGCCGCACGGCTCCTGCAGGGATGGCTGGAGCGGCACGAGGTGCTGTTCAGCTACGTGGTCCTCACCGGCACGCTGCCGATTATCGGCTTTGGCGCAATGCGGTTCCTGCTGCCCGGCGCGGGCTATCTGCCCTACTTCTCGGAGACCCAGCCGCAGTGGGCGCGGTACCTGGGCGCGGCGGCCCGCCTGCCGGTGCTGCACGATCCGGCGGCCATCCGCGGGCTATACCGCGGCGCGGAGGGCGTGCCGTGGGGCGCCTGGCTGCCGTTCATCGGGTTCTGGAGCGTGTACCTGCTGGCGCTGAGCGGCGTCTGGCTCGGCCTGGCAGCCCTGCTCCACCGCGTGTGGATCCGCCAGGAGCGGCTGACGTTCCCGGTAGCGGTCCTCCCTCTCCAGCTCACCGACCCGCGCGACGACGTGCTTCACCGCCCGCTCTTCTGGCTGGGCTGCGCCATCCCGGCCGTGATGCAGAGCCTGCTGGCGCTGCACGACTGGTTTCCCGCGGTACCCGCCGTGCAGCTCAAGGCGTTCGACGTGCGGCCACTATTCTTCACCTCCCCGCCCTGGAGCTCCATCCCGGATATCTCCATCGGCTTCTACCCCATGGCCATCGGGCTGGCCTACTTCGTGCCCAGCCATGTGAGCCTGAGCTGCTGGCTCTTCTGGCTGGTCGCCAAGCTCTCCTACGTGGGCGGAGCGATGGCGGGCCTGGACTCGGGCGGGGCGGGCTCCTCGCGGTTCCCGTTCAAGGAGGAGCAGGCGGCGGGCGCCTGGATCGCGTTCGGGCTGATGGCGCTGTGGACGGCCCGCCGGTCTCTCCAAAGCGCCCGATCGGACTTGTCAGACCGGGCGGACAGGTCTGACAATGGGCAGATTCGACTCTGGGCTGGTGGCGCAGTGGCCTGCGGCGGCGTGTGCATCCTGATGATGCTGGCGGCAGGCATGACAGGTGCGATGGCCGCGCTGGTCCTGACGGTCTACGTGCTGTACGTGGTGAGCGGAGCGCGGGTCCGGGCGGAGGCCGGGGGGCAGTGGACCTTCGCGCCGGCCCTGTGGACGCCGTACAGAGTGGCAACCGCGGCGCTCGGCTCGCGGGACCTCGGGCTCCAGCCTCTGGCGGCGGGGGCGCACTTCGACTTGGTCCACGTGGACATCCGGGGTCAGTCGCTCCCCTACGTGCTGGAGGGGCTGAAGATCGCGGACTCCGCGGGGATTCCCTGGCAGACGGTTCTCCGATGGGTGGGGCTGGGCACGGTGACGGCGCTGGCGCTCGGCTGGTGGAGCAGCCTGAGCAACTTCTACGCGGTGGGCGCGACGACGGCACATGGGAATGCGTACGTCCTCACCAAAGCGCGCATCGAGATGGACCAGATGCACGCGGCTGCCAACAGCCACGCGGGTCCCGACACGCCGGGGCTGGGGGCCATGGTCTTCGGGGCCACAGTAACGCTGCTTCTGGCGGCGCTCCGCGCTCGCTTCTCCGGCTTTCCGCTGCATGCGGTGGGTTACGTGCTGGCGAATACCTTCACGATGAACGCGTTTTTCGTGCCATTCCTCCTGGCCTGGGCGGCCAAGGTGTTCATCCAGCGGCTTGGCAACATCACGTACCGCCGGAGCATCCCCTTCTTCGTGGGGCTCATCCTGGGCGATATTGCCACGCAGGCGGGCTGGGCCATTATCGGGCGGATACTGGACAAGCCGGTGTATCAGTTTCTGTCGTGAGTCGAGAGTCGTGAGTCGTGAGACCGGATCCGGGTGTTCAGGTGTTCAGGCATGGGCAACGGTGGAGTTGCGTGAAGCCGCAGGACTGTTTGGGAGGAGGCGGAACATAGGGGCATGGCTGCGCCGAACCTGCCGCTAGGAGTGTGTGTGCTGCCGGAGATGGGGCGGAACGCCGCGCGCACGGTGGCGTATCCGGGCTACGTGCACGAGATCCTGGCGCACGCCGGGATCTGTTACGCGGCGGCGCCCTGGGATGAGCTGCCGGAGAAGTTGGATGGGCTGCGAATCCTGGTGACAGTTGGCGAAGCGGCTTTGCCCGAGGGGCTCCAGCAGCGGCTGCGGGAGTGGGTGGAAGCGGGCGGTGCGTGGCTCGCGGTGGCGGGCGTGTGCGGGATGGAGGAGCTGTTCGGCGTGCGGGTGGAGCAGCCGGCGTACTCCACGTGGGGCGGAGGGCTCTGCACGCTGGGCGAGGGGTATGTGCGGCCAGGCGGCGGGGGTGCGCTAATGGACCACGTCCAGTATCCGCTGCACTATTTCAACGGGCTGCCGGTGCAGGCGGTGGGGGCGTCCACGCTGGCGACGTGTCTGGACGCGCACGGGCGTGAGACGGAGCGAAGCGCAATAACGGAGCGAGACGTCGGGCCGGGGTACTGCCTGTTGATTGCGCCGGACGTGACGGGCGCGGTGGTGCGGATACAGCAGGGAATCGCGGTCACGCGGGATGGGGTGCCGGCGGGCGACGGCACCGCGCCAGTGAACGACGCAGTACTCAAGAGCGATGATGGCGCGGTGCTGGACTGGATTCTGGACCGGGAGCCGGTACCGGGCGTGCCAGGATTCCGCGCCTTCCTCCAGCCCATCGCCGACCAGTGGCGCGAGCTGCTTATCCGCGCCATCCTCCATACTGCCCGGAGGCAGAAGGTACCGCTGCCCGTGCTCTGGTACTATCCCCGCAACTTGCCGGCCCTCGGCCATCTCTCCCACGACACGGACGGCAATGAGCCCGATCCGGCCTACGCGCTGCTGGATCACGAGCAGAAGCTGGAGGTAAAGTCGACGTGGTGCGTGATCTTGCCGGGATACGACGGCGGACTCATCCGGTCCATCGGGAGGCACGGCCACGAGCTAGCGCTGCACTACGATGCCATGACGGACGGCTGCCCCTGGAGCGAGGAGGAGTTCGATCGGCAGTGGCGGCTGTTGACGGAGCTGTTTGGGGAACGACCTACCAGCAACAAGAACCACTACCTGCGATGGGAGGGCGATACGGAGCTGTGGGAGTGGTGCTGTGAACGGGGAATCCAGCTCGACCAGTCTAAAGGCGCTTCCAAGACCGGCGAGGCGGGATTCAACTTCGGGACGTGCCATCCGTACTTCCCGGTGGCGCGCGAGGGCGCCCTTCTCGACGTGCTGGAGCTGCCCACGCCCACGCAGGACCTGGGAGTGTTCGCGCCGCCGGAACTGCTGGATCCGCTGCTGGGCGCCGTTACGCGCCACCACGGCGTGCTGCACCTGCTGTTCCACCCGGCGCACGTGACCAAGCCGGCGGTGGCGGCCGCGCTCATCGATGCCGTTGAGCGAGGCAGAAAAGCCGGGCTGGAGTGGTGGACGGCGGCGGAGATTAACCATTGGGAGCGCGCCCGCCGGCAGGTGGAGTGGCTCGGATATGAGTGCGCGGATGGAACCGTCCACGTGCGACTGCGGTGCGGGGTGCCATTCTCGGAGGCGACGATTCTCTGGCTCGCCGGCGACGGGGAAGCGGATACGGTATGTCGGTGGGGTGTCCCGTTCCGCGCGCATCCGTTTGACGCGGGGGCGGGAGAAGTGGTGGAGATTTCGTCCGAAGGTACAGCGTAGGGGTGACGGCTTTGCCCCGGGCGACTGAAGTCGCGGGCAACAAAGACGCAAAGTCCACCTTCGTGGACTCGGGATTCCGAAAAGGACCAGACGGGCGACCACACAGGGTCGCCCCTACCAGTTGGAGAAGACCCATGACTTTGGCGATTGACGTGGAACGGCCGGCGGTGGCGGGGGGCGCGCCGGCCAAGACTCGGCCCTACGGCAAGGAGCCGCGATACGGAGCGGAGGAGCTGCGCGAGCTGGAAGAGGCGCTGGCGCAGGGCACCCTCTTCTACGCGCAGGGCCGCAAGGTTAAGGCGCTGGAGGAGGAGTTCGCGCGGCGCAACGGCGTGGGGTTTGCGGTCGCGTGCTCCAGCGGCACCTCCGCCATCCACGCCGCCCTGGCCGCGCTGGAGGTCGGGCCCGGCGATGAGGTCATCACCTCCCCCATCACGGACGCCGGCACCATCGTGCCCATCCTCTACCAGGGCGCAATCCCGGTGTTCGCGGACCTGCATCCGCACACCTACTGCCTGTCGCCCGCTTCGGTCCGGGAGGCCATTACGCCGCGCACTCGTGCCGTTATCGCGGTGCACCTGGGCGGCAATGCCTGCGACCTGGACGCGCTGGCGGACCTCTGCCGCCGCCGCGGCGTCGCGCTCATCGAGGACTGCGCGCAGGCCCTCGGCGGCCGGTACCGCGGGCGCTCAATAGGTACTATCGGGAGGATAGGTTGTTTCTCGCTGAACGAGTTCAAGCACATCTCCTGCGGCGACGGGGGTCTCGTCATCACGGACGATGAGGCACTGGCGGTGCGGCTCCGGCTGGCGACTGACAAGGGGTATGACCGCCGGCCCGAAGGGCCGGTGCGCAGTCCCACCTTCCTGGCCAACAACTACCGCATGACGGAGCTGCAGGGCGCGGTCGCGCTCGCCCAGCTCCGCAAACTGGACAGCATTGTGGAGCGCCGCCGCGCCTGGTGCTCCGCGCTCACGCATCGCCTGCGCGGCCTGCCCGGTATCCACCTGCCGGAAGTGACGCCCGGCTGCAAATCGTCCTGGTGGTTCTACATGTTGCGCGTGGTCCCGCAAGAGCTAGGCGCGGACGCCACTACTTTCGCGCAGGCCCTCGGGTCCGAAGGGCTCCCGAGCTGGGCGCACTACATCGGCCAGTGCGTCTATGAAAAGCCGCTGCTGGCCGAGCACCGCGCGTTCGCCAAGGGAGAACATCCGTACACGGCGCGCGAGTACCGGCATGGTATCTGCCCCACCGCCGAGGCCATCCTGGACACGTGCGTGGTCCTCAGCGTTAATGAGGCGTACACGGAGGAGGACCTGGAGGAGACGGCGCGGGCGATCCGGCGGAACGCGGCATGGTTCCGGTCCAGGGATGAAGGATGAGGGATGAACGGCGGAGCGGGTGAGCGGGCGAGTGGGCGAGCGGGCGAACCCGAAGTCCGGTCTCACGACTCACGACTCACGACTCACGACTCGCCGCCTGATCGCATAGAGAACGTCGGCCACCTAGAGGAGATGCTGAGCGAGCCCACGACCGGCGTGGTGGAGATGCTCGGCGGGCTGGATGGCGACGTGCTAGTGCTGGGTGCGGCCGGGAAGATGGGCCCGAGCCTCGCTCGCATGGCGCGTCGGGCGCTGGACGCCGCGGGTAGCCGCGCCCGAGTCATCGCCGTGTCGCGGTTCAGCGCGCCGGATTCCGAGGCCGGGTTCCACGCCCACAACGTGGAGACCGTTCGCTGCGACCTGCTCGACCTCGATGCGCTTGCGGGCCTGCCGGAAGTACCCAATGTGGTCTACATGGCCGGCATGAAATTCGGCTCGACAGGGGGCGAGCCGCTCACGTGGGCGCTCAACGCCTTCCTGCCGGGATTGGTCTGCCGGCGGTTTCGCAACAGCCGGATCGCCGCCTTTTCCACGGGCAATGTCTACCCGTTCACGCCGCCGGAGCGGGGCGGCAGCGTGGAGACCGACCCTCCGGCGCCGGTGGGAGAGTACGCGCAGAGCTGCCTGGGCCGCGAGCGCATCTTCGAGCACTTCAGCGGCTCCCTTGAAACGCCGGTCTCCATCATCCGGCTGAACTACGCGGTGGAGATGCGGTACGGCGTGCTGGCGGACCTGGCCCGCAGGGTGTATGAGGGCCAGCCCGTGGCTCTGGAGATGGGCTGGTTCAACTGCATCTGGCAGGCGGACGCCAACGCCATGGCGCTGCAGTCGCTGGCCCACGCCTCCAGCCCGCCCCTGGCGCTGAATGTCACGGGGCCTGAGCTGCTGAGCGTCCGCCAGGTCTGTATGGATCTGGGGTCCCTGCTGGGACGGGAACCTACCTTCACCGGCCAGGAGGCATCAGATGCCCTGCTGAGCAACGCAGCCCGCGCGTTCCGTCTTTTCGGGGGCCCGCGCGTGGATGCCGCGCAGCTCCTCCGCTGGACGGCCGACTGGGTGTCGCGGGGCGGCGCCAGCCTGGACAAGCCGACGCACTTTGAGGAGCGGGAGGGGAGGTTTTGAGGGATGAGGGATGAGGGATGAATCCGGAAAGTACGGGATCGGCATGGAGCGTTTCGCGGCATCTTCCAGTTCCTGTCGCGGAGGCGTTGGCGCGGGGGGTGGTGGTTCCGGCGATGCCGCTGGCGCTGGATGCGCGGCGCAGGCTGGACGAGCGGCGGCAGCGCGCCCTCATCCGATACTACGCGGACGCGGGCGCCGGCGGGCTGGCGGTAGGAGTACACACCACTCAGTTCGCCATCCGCGAGGCCGGGCTCTATCCCCCGCTCCTGGCCCTCGCCCGGGTAGAGATGGACCGCGCGGACAGCAGAGCGGGCGAGCGGGCGATTGCGGAATCCGCTCTCACGACTCACGACTCACGACTCACGACTCCGCTTGTCCGCATCGGTGGCATCTGCGGTGGCACGCAGCAGGCGGTGGCGGAGGCGGAGCTGCTGCGCGAGCATGGATTCCACGCCGGGCTCCTGAGTCTGGCGGCGCTGAAGGATGCGGATGACGCCGCGCTCTTGGCGCACTGCCGGGCCGTGGCGGAGGTCATCCCGGTGATCGGCTTCTACCTGCAGCCGGCTGTAGGCGGGCGGCGGCTCCCGTACCGATTCTGGCGCGAATTCGCGGAGATTGAGCGGGTGCTGGCGATAAAGATCGCGCCGTTCGACCGCTACGCCACGCTAGACGTGGTGCGGGCCGTCGCCGAGTCCGCGCGCGAGGAGATCGCGCTCTATACGGGCAACGACGACAGCATCGTCCACGACCTGATCACCCCCTTCCAATTTGAAGTGGAGGGTGGGACCGTGGAGCGGCGCATTGTGGGCGGGCTGCTGGGCCACTGGGCGGTGTGGACGCGCCGCGCCGTGGAGCTGCTGGAGGAGTGCCATCGGGCGGTGGATGCGGGTGCTATTTCGGCCGAGCTGCTGCGGAAGGGCGAGGAGGTGACAGACTGCAACGCCGCTTTCTTCGACGCCGCGAACGGCTACGCGGGCTGCATCGCCGGGCTGCACGAGGTGCTGCGCCGGCAGGGGCTGCTGGAGGGATTGTGGCTCCTGGATCCGGACGAGCGGCTCAGCCCCGGCCAATTGGAAGAGATAGACCGTGTCTACCGCGCATACCCGCACCTCCACGACGACACCTTCGTGGCCGCCAATCTCCCGCGCTGGCTCTCCTGACCGCGCCCTTTGCGGCGCATACCGCCGACTCCTACGGATGCGTGTTGGGGTCATCTACGGTGAGCCCTTCAGAGGACGCGGCAGCGTTGAGTTTCGAATCAGATGAAAGGAGTGTAATGCGAGGCAGTCGCCCTCCGGTCCTCAGCGCATTAACCGCCAACGCAGCCGCGAGTTGAATGGCGTCGAATCCCCGGATGCCGTGCTTCTCAGCAAGTTCCATGGCCCGTTCTGCAAGGGCGGGAGAAAACTCTATCACCTGATAGTCCGTCGCGAGGTCCGAACGAAAATCCGTTCTCGCCTTGTGTGCATCAATAGGCGTGAGGGAACCACCTCGTTCCCGCCGGGTAAGGGCCGCAATCATTTCCACCGCTGTAGTGCGAGCCACTATCACCTGGCAGCCGGCAGCCGGATCTACAGTAGCACGGAGCCAGGTCGACCCCAGCTCTAGCACGTACCTCTTACAGAGAGCGCTGGTGTCGGCAAAGTAGGCAGCCGCCACTAACGGCGGTCCTCAATAACCGTCTCGGAAAGCGGCTTGCCAGAAATCGGGACCGCGGGGCGGTCGAGCTTGCTAGAGCGATCGGGCCGCCTGATCTCGGTGATCAGTCCAGCCCGCATCAGACTCTGTAGGAACTGCTCCTCCGGGTCCGCGGCAGGCATATCGGTCAATCTGCCCTCCACCGCGTCCCGAACCCGCGCGAGCTCCCCTGGGGCCAACTGCTGGATATCCTTCAGTACCCGGTCAAGAATCGATTGTGCCATAAGGGTTCCTCCTCAGGGCATTTTATCACACTGCGTGGAGCGCCCCGCCCGAGGCTCCGCCCCATGTTTCCGAAGTGGGTCGACACCTCTAACACCGACGGCTTGCCCCGCTACCCCACCATCACCGCCGTCTACCCCGCCACCGCCTGACCCGCCCCGCAGAATCGCGGCCTCCAGTCCAGGTAGACCGGAGGCCGCGATGGACCGAGAGCAGGCGCTGCCGAACCGCGCCCTTGCTCAAGGAAGGAGAGAACCGTCAAACACATCCAGGTCGACATTCATGCCGGTAGTGGTGTCATCCAGCACGTACTGCCTGCCCAGGCGGCTGGTCCAGCCACCATAGGGCTGCCATGCACCAGGGCCATCAGACCCCAACCTATCGTCCGTGCGGCTCCAATACCGCACTTCCCACAGTGGCGCCTCTGTCAGGGGGTAGTTGCCCGTAATGAGCTGCCAGTCGGAGCGGCGCGTGTAGATGACCGCCTGCCCCGGAACGGCGTTGAGCGCCTCGTAGATGCGGGCTACGCGCGCCGCAATGGAATCCGGGTCCTGTGGTAGCGGCTCGTTGGAGAGCGGCTCGATGTCTATGGCAATGAAGGAGACGTTGCCCGCCTCCGCGCCAAGCGCCTTCAACGCCTGGCCCACCTGCCAGTCGCCCGTCTGGATGCCGTTTGGCGCAGGATCGTTCGGGTCGTCCTGGCCACTGTCATCAAAGTTGAGGAGGCAGTAGGCCGCTTTACTCACTCCCGGGATTGCGGCCCCGGCGCCGCTCAGGATGGACTCGGCGGGGAAGCGGTGTCGCCCGCCCCACGCATCGGCGATCACGAAGCGGGGATGGTACGCCGAGACGATAGGACCCCAATTGGACGGGACGCTGGAGAGGTCTATCCCGTGCCGCACGTCGGAGTAGACCTCGAACTCGTAGATCCACCCATGGACGATGGGATCGCCGCTCAGGGTGGCGCCAGAGTTGTCGAAGGAATACCGCACCTTACTGGCCGTCACCGGGTCGAAGACGTACTCGTCGGAGTTGGAGTACCCGGAGTTTGTGCCGTCCTCGTGGTAGTTGCCGTAAACGCGGGCAGCAGCGATGGGGACCCAGTTTGATCCGTCCCAGTAGCTGATGGTCGTATCTGCCGGCACGTGGTTTGTCTCATCGCCGTGGTGCCAGATTACGACCTTCTGGAAGGTGACGGGGGCGCCGAAGTCGATGGTAGCCTGGCGCGGGCCGGCCGGCTGGATCCAGCCTCCGCTGTCCCATCCGCCCGTGTGGCCGCCGGTGAAGGCCAGGCCGTTGGCCCAACTGTCGTAGTGCCTCCGGCCGTCTACAATGGACCACTGGTCGGAGCCGCCGCCCCAGCCTTGGTCGGAGGCCAGGGGGCTGGGATAGCCGGTACGCGAGGTGTTGACGGCAATGTTTACCAGTCCATCGTCCTGCGCGCACGCGGGCGTACCCAGTGCCGCCCCCAGGAACGCGCATGCTGCCAACGTGGACACAAGGCATCTGTAACTGCAGAGAGCGTTCCCGGCCTGTCTGTTCGGATGGTCCTTTCCGGAATTGCGGTAGCGCATAGCCTGTTCTCCTTTTCAACTGCGAGCAGTGCGACTTCTCGGTACGCGGCTACTGAGGCGTGAGCAGGAAGGCGTGGACCTGGTCGTTGATGTAGCCGTCGCCTATGATCTGGCCGGCGTCATTGATGGCCCAGGCCCGCAGCAGAACGCGCCAGCCGGAATCCGGGGGAATCAGGTCGTTGAGGTCGTAGACCGTCCCGCTGTCGTACAGGAAGGCGAAGTGGTAGCCGAAGTAGTACTCCGCATAGCCCACCACCTGCCCGAACGAATTGATGCTATAGGCCGTGCTGCTGGTGCTGGGTCCCAGCGCGCTTGCCGTCAGATCGGTCATTCCTACGGTGTCGCGCCACAGGAACGCATGCGACACGCCGCTGCCGGTAGTCGAGACGCCGACGACCTCGCCGTTAACCCCTATTCCCGACCCGGAGCTGAAGGTGCCGCCGAGCGTGCCGAGGTCCCGGATGGCTGCCGGTTGCGGGCTGTCCCACCGGACGGCGTGCGTCAGGCCCGCCGCGGTGAGAGAGGTCCCTGCGATCTGGTTGGCATCATTGACCCCGTTGGCGAAGCTCTCGGGACCGCCAAGCGTGCCGAGGTCCTTCATGCCGTTCTGCCGGTTCCAGAAGAAGCCATGCCGCGGATTGGGATACGGGCCGGTTCGGGAGTAGCCGACCACTGCCAGGAGCGGCTCGTCGATGTTGTTGATGGCCTGCGCGGAAGCTTCCGCTCCCGGCGCGAGCACGCCCAGGTCCTGCGGGAAGTAGTCCGGCGGCTCCCAAAGGATGGCGTGATGGCCGCCGGAGTCCTGGATGTCGCCGGCTGCCGCGCCGGCCGCGTTGATGCCGTTGGCCACGCTGGGGGCGGTGGCGGGGAAGGCGGGAGCGTTGGGCAGCACCGCGATGGCGCCCGTCGTCGCGTTCGGGAAATCGGGCGTCCAGAGAAAGGCGCGGCCCGTCCCGTTTGGCAGGTAAGAACCGCCCACGACCTGGCCGCCGATGTTCAGTCCGAAGGCGTTAGAGCCCACCCGGCCGCTTGAGCCGCCGAGGGTGCCGAGGTCCGTGATGGCGAAGCTCGGCTGTGCGGCGGCGGGCCGCAGGATACACGACGCGGCGAGAGGGATTACAGCAGCGGTGATCTTGAGAATCGAGCGCATCATTTTCTACTCCCTTTCAGCGGGAAACACGAACGTTGTCAAACGTGGCCCTGCGTGGGCCGCGGATCACGGGCTAAACGTGTAGACACTGACGTCGCTATTGCCACCGCGGTTGGCTGTGAAGACCAGGGTTCCGTCGAAGCTGAAAATGACGCCGGCCGCGGATGCTCCAGAATCGTCGCTGGACTCAGGGGAGCCAGTCACGTTGGTCATGGTGGAGGTATCCAGTACAGACAATTTGTTTGAATACCGCAGCACTGCTACGACGTAGGCGCCCGTCGGGTCTACGACCAGTCCGCTGACGGCGTCCGCCACCGTGGTGGAACCGATCTGCAAGAGCGAGAGTGCCCCTGTCCCAGGGTCAATGCTGTACTGTACGACTCTCCCATCATTCGTCCCGGCATAGAGGCTGGAAGCGTCTGGACTGAGGGCTATGCTGCCCGAGCTCGAGACACCATTGGGAAGCGTGAATGGCGAGCCACCGACTGCCCCAAGAGTACCGTCATCGGCGATCTTGAACACAGAGATATTGTTCGATCCCTCGTTGTCAACATACAGCCGGTTATCCGGACCCGCAACCAGCCTTGGAGGAGCATACGCACCGCCGAACCCGGCGCCGCTCCCTCCTGTGGCCACAACCGCGCCAGCCGTCAATGTGCCGTTCGGGTTGACGCTGTAGCTGCGTACGGTGTTGGGCGAAGAGTTATTTGCGACGTAGATGAAGTCCCCACCTGGCACGGAGACATACTGGATGCCGTTCAGCGGCGCTGCCGAATCACCTGGGGATACTGCCTGAATTTGCGCAAGCGTACCGTCTGGTGCCACCGAATACACCGTCAATTCGTCCGCGTTTCCGCTGATTACGTACAATCTGTCCCCAGCAGGACTGAGCGATAGTCCGGAAGCGGCGGTACATGGTGACGCGGAGTATGCGCCTTGGGGAGACAGCGAGCCGTCGCCGCCGACGTTTAGCACGGAGATGTTGTTGCTGTTCTGGTTCGTGGTGAACAGAAGGCTCTGATCGGGGCTGAGCGCCAGCATGTTGGTATAGCTGCCCTGGCTGAAGACGAAGGGCGAGCCCGGGATGCTGGTGAGTGGACCTTGGGCACCCCCCGCCGATGCCAATGCCGCGCACAGGAGTCCTGCGCCGAGAGTCCAGGTCAGGTGCAGCGAATGGGGTACACGACTGCCATTGCCGGTTTTCAGATTGCACAAAGCTGATTCCCCCTTCAAGCGGTTTCCATGTTGTGCCGGACAACTCCGGTTGGATACTTCCTTTACCTCCATGCCGCGATGCCGAGACCCCTGCAAGGATCATCTCGGGAGGTGTGCACCGGTCGCGTATCATGGTCATGGCAACTTAAGGCCGGTGAAGGTCCAGAAGAAGAACGACAGCGTGTTCCCAAACTGATCGTACATCGCCCCGTCCAGAGCCAGGTCGACATTGGCGCCCGGCGGGCCCGCCGTAGATGCAAACGTGAACGTAACCGTATTCGTGGTGTGGTTGGGAAGCGAGAAGTCTACAGGAAGGGGCGTGAGCGGGGAGACCTCCGCGCCCAGGCCCACATCGTCGACCTGAAGGACTGGGATATTGTCGTTGCTAAAGTTGTTGAACCGTAGGTCCGCGGAGTACTTCCCGTCGGCGAGCCGCCGCAGACCGACCAGCCGGATGAAGAAGCCGGTATCCTGGGGTGAACCCTGGCTCTCCGTGACCTCGACGGCGAAAGACCCCGTGTTCCCGCGCCAGCCCCACTCGTCCATCGTTCCCAGAAGCAGCCTGGTGGCCCCATCCGGCACCACGACCTGCCTCAGTGTTCCTGACTGGGTCACTCCCGAGCCGATGAAAAAGACTTGCTGTGCGTCGGGGGCAATGCTCCCGTAGTCCCGATCGTCACGCGTGCTGAAGTCAAGACTGGTGGGCCGAGGCAACTGGTTGGGCTGGAAAGGCCCGAGGAAGACGCCGAGCAGAGAATTCATAGGAGCAATGATGTTGGAGTTGTCAAACTCCGGTCCGGCCTGGTGCGTTCCGACGCGCAGGGCATCTCCATCCGGCGGATCGTGAGGAATGCCACCTCCCGCGTCAACGGAGCCGGTGGCCGCGAAAGTCACGATGTCACCCGGGTTGACCGGGATGCCCGGCACCTGGATGGGCGATTCCGACGGAGCCGAGTCTCCCGCCCACGCCACCGTTCCGTTGGGCATTCCCGCCAACCATGGGTTTGCATAACCTGGCACGCGCACGTTGACCGTGATTTGGGCAAAGGCGATTTGTGTGGTGAGCAGGAGCAGAGTGAGTGTTAGCAACCGCCGCAACAGATTCATCGTCTGGTCCCCTTCTAGTGTGTAGGTCGGGACGCGTGGCGCGGCCATGCATCCGCCACTCGCTGCAGGGCAGCATCCGAGGCAGGAGGGTTGAGGCACGGGGCCACGCGCCGGCAATGAGTGGAGTTGCCCGCCCGGTCCGGCGTCTGGGCCGGAGCATCGCGCGGGAGGAGGCTATGAGAGAACTGGCGGCGCCAACACTTCAGACCGCAGGCGTCGCACCCGTACAACTTCCTAAGCTATGTCGGCCACTATACCGGGAGCAGGGCTCCAGTTGCTGTTTTTCACCGCACTTTCACCCGAGCGCCCGGCACTAGGGGAACGGTGAAGAACTGGTGAATTCTAGGCGAACCGCGCGCTCGCCAGCGGGCCGGCGCCTGTTCGTCTGCTGGGGCTCCTGGAGCTGGCCTCCTAAACAGGCATGGCACAATATAAGCCTCCGCTCGCCTCCTGTCAATGAGTATTTACACCCATTTCTTGGCAGGCTGGGCACGTTCCTCACGCCGTGTACCCGCACACCCAGAGCCGGCCGGCGTTGCCTGACGCGGCGCTGGTGGGGACGAGGCCGGGTGACAAGGGCAGTCGGGACTGGACCTCTCCGGCGGGAGTCAGGACCGCGATCTCCCGTGTCCGGGAGCAGGGCACGTAGAGCCTGCCCTCGGAATCGACCGACAGGCGACATTCGTCGAGGCCGGTAAGCGGCACGGACCGAACAAACTGGCCGTTCACATCGAACTGCTCCACCATCCGGTCCCCTTCCCGTCGCGCCACGGCGTACACGTGGCCGGCAGAGTTCACGGTCAGGCCGAGGTAGTGCCAGCCGGGGTCCGGCCCCGTTATGGCGCCCGCCGGTGTGCCGTCCGGGTCCCAGATCCGTATTAAGCCGGGCGTGAAGTCGCCAGGTGCTCCATAGATGCGGCCATCTGGCCCTACGGAGACCTGGAAGTACCAGCCGTCTATGAACCGGCGCACCGTGGTGCCGCCGTCCTCGAACGCCAGGATCGCATTTGTCAGCCAGCCCGATGTCGCCAGGAGCCGCCCGTCCGCATGGAATGCAAGGCTCAGCGGGCCCACCAGCCGGATCCCGATCTCCGATCCGCCGGTGAACGTCCGGACGTACTCCCCACCCGGGGTGGACTCCGTAATTGCTCCGCGGCTAAGCCCGTCCTGCGGATGCAGGTCGTGCGCGACCAGGAGATTGCCGGGCTTGAAACCGTGCTCCGCGGCACGGTCCGGTACGACCGCGATGCTCCGCGCTGCCTCAATGACCTCCTGGCCGAACACGCGTAGGATGCGGCCATCTGGTCGCAGCTCGCATATCGCGCCGCGCGGCCACTCACGGGGCGCGTCGCCATGGACCTGCCGCTCCATCGCCGCGCTCACCATCAGCAAGAACAGACCAAGCGCGGCGATAGGTGCGGCCCGACCGGTCTTAATCGGCGGCCTCATCTCCAGCGCCGTGGCGCAGAACGCCCGCAAGGGCTGGACGCCGCGCTCGTGCCGGCGCGACCTCTCGAGCGACATATCCAGTCCGTCCGGGTCGTGGTACCCCAGCTCTCTGGCGCGGGCAGCCGCCTGGATGGGACCCCGCACGCCGAGCTTGCGGTAGATGTTCCCGACGTGGCGGTCCACCGTTCGCGGGGCGATGTCCAGGAGCACCGCAATGTCGGCGTGCGGTTTGCCGGACGTGAGTTGCCACAGCACCTCGAGTTCGCGGCTGGACAGGAAAGGATGGCCCGCGCAGTCCGGCATCGGGGCCGGCCGCTCGCGCGGGAAGAGACTTCGAAAGAGAAACGCTAAGGCATCGCCGCTACCGAGCGATTCAGGCAGGCCCAGGATCTGCTCTGCCAGCACGCCGCCGGAGCCCAGCAGCCCGCCGATGTCCTCCGCGATACGCAGGAGCGGCTGCAGGTCACCGGCCGGTTCCGGTGCGTCCAGCGGTTGAGCGTGCTGGACCTTGAGCGTGCCTGTGCCTACCACCGGCGCGGCGAGGGCCTCGGCGGCCAGCAGGATGGTGGTGAGCTGGCCGCGCTGCGCCGCCGTGGGGCCGGTGTAGGCGGGCGGTAGCTGCACCGGCTCGGAATCGGCTGGACGGGACTTCTGGGTGGAGCGCGTGTGACGCCTGCTCATCCGCTGGAGCTCCTTTGTCGTGGTCTCTTGAACAGGCGCAGCCTCATTATCGTGCCCGGCCTGCGTTGCGTCAATGGGTATTTACACCCATTTTTGTGGCGCTTGGCCGCGAATCCTGGCAGAACCGCGGCGCGGTTGACTTTTGCGCCGGGCGGCCCTAAGATTCCATGCAGGGCGGAGCCGAGACGGGAGGAAGCGCAGGGTGTCGAAGAGGGACGTCTACCACGAGGTATAGAAGAGGTCGCCGAATGGATCGAATGAGGAACTATACGGCAATCGTACGAAGTGTCTTGCGAGAACTAGCGGATCGCTTTCCGCCTAACGACGACGTAACCGCCGAGCTCATACTGGATGATGCCGCCGGTCACTACGAGCTGATGCTCGTGGGATGGGAAGGTGATGACCGTGTCCACGGCTGCGTGGTTCACATGGACGTGCGCGATGGCAAGGTCTGGATCCAGCATGACGGAACGGAGGACGGCCTCGCGAGCGATCTGGTGGCCGGGGGCATTCCCAAGGACCACATCGTGCTCGCCGTCCACCCTTCCTACGAGCGACCCTACACGGGCCACGCCGTCGCCTGAAGCAGAGAGAAAGGGCGGCCCAACCGGGCCGCCCTCATATTTGCGATTCCTGAACCCCGAACCTTGAACCCTCTATTGGAGCGGTATGGCGTCCGCGAAGACGAGGCGGCGCGTGGCCTCCGGGTTCGAGGGGCTCCAGCCGCCGTCTAGGACCTCGAACTCCTGGATCACCAGCCGGTAGTTGCTCTTGTCTCCGGGCAGCGTGATGTTTCCACGGTAGTTGGCGGGAGAGCCGCCGTCGTCCTTCAACTCGATTGGATCGATTCCCGCCGCCGGCACCCAGCCGATGGTTGGGCCGGTCTGCCCGGCCAGAGCGTTAGGCGCAGAGGCGCCGAGGTTTGCCGCCGTATTCGGTTGCTTGGTCTCGATGATCACCACCACCTCCGCCCGACCGCGCTTCGGCGTTTGAGAAACCACGCCGGTGAAGGTCACGGCCACCTGGTCTGCTGTGCCGCCCGGCACCGGCGCCAGCGTCACGCTTCGCTCCGGAGTGAGCTGGATAAAGTCCGCGCGCACCACCTTGGAGAGATGGCAGTCGTTCACCGCGTACGGCTGGTACCGCGCCAGCGCCAGCCGCACAAAGGGCGTGTACTGCTCCGGCATCTTGATCTCGATGTCGCAGTACCAGAGGTCCCGCGTGGGGTCGTACTTCACGTCGTGCGGCGCGATGTTCACCGCGAAGTTGTAGTTGTCCGCCAGCTCCGCAAGCGTGTACTTCGGCGCCTGCGGCAGAATGCCGGGGTTGATGCGGATGATACTGGTGGGAGCGGGCGACGGCTTGACCTGCATAACGGTTGACCTCGGAATGGCCAGCCGCAGCAGCGGCTTCGACGCGGGGGCGGGCGCCGGAGCGGGCGCCGCAGGCTGCTTCATGAGCGTGACCGCCTTCACCAGGGTCAGTACCAGCGGCGGCTTGTCGCCGGCAAGAGACTGGACCGCCAGCGGGAAGTCTCCCACCCCCAGCTCGGCGTTCCGCGCAGGAGCGGTGTTCCAAATCGGGTCCTTGCCCCAGAGCGTCACATACGGCTCCAGCGTGGGATTGACAGCGGCGGCCGGCAGCAGTCCCCCTGTGGGCGCCAGAAGTACCGCCAGCTTCTCGTCGTCGCCGGAGGAGTACCAGGGCCGATCCAGGTAGATTCGGAGCCCGCCTCCGGATCGCTTGGTGGCGTTGGCGCTGCGCTCCCACTTGAACTGCGGCACGATGTACAGCAGGCTCGGCGCGTCCGGCCGCTTGGAGCTCGGCACGTGCAGGTCCACCGTGGCGGAAGGCCTCTGAAAGTCCGTGGGCTGCAGGTTCTTATCGGCGAAGAACTGCGGATACCGGGTGGTTGCCACGCAGGAGTAGGTCACCTTCCGGTGCTTAGTGTCGTGGAACTCGTGTCGGAAGCCGTTGGCCGAGTCGGGAGGAAGCACAAGCTGCTTCTGACCGTAGAACACCTGGGTCTCAAATGCCACGGACTGTCCCGGCACCTGGAGCGGAGGCCCCGCGGCGCGCAGGTCCACCCACTCCGTCCACGTGCCGCCGATGTTAATCTTCTGCGTGCTGTTGCCGTGGACGTACAGGTTGTCATCGGCCAGGATGGCATATGTATCGCCCACCGCCCGTCCGGCCCGGAAGTTGGGGCCGAACTTGGGTGGATCGATGGGCTGCTGAACGGCGTGAACAATAGTAATCTGCCGGTAGGGCGTGAACATCCAGTGCTGGCCGGAGCCCGCCAACTGGCGGAGCTGGTCCATTCGAGGCGCCGCGATACCCTCCTCCAGCAGCCACCGGTAGAGCCCCATGCTGGTGACGGCATTCGGGTCCATTACGGAGCTGATCAGCACGTTCTCGTGCATCTCGCCCTTGGGTACGGAGACCGTCAGCACGCGGGCCGCCGGGTCCCACCTGGGCGGAGCCGAGCCCTCCACCACCTGGATCAGGAACGGCTACGCGTCGAACCAGATCGAAGCCGCATCGAAGGTCACCACCTGCACGGCCATCTGTGCTCCCGCCGGCAGGTTGCGCAGCGACACTCCGGTGACTATCGGGTCGGGAAGGTAAGGCAGGGCGGTGAGCTGGCCGGAAGGGATGATCACCGGCTTCTCACCGCGCACCGGGTCCGCGGTCATCTTGCTCTTATCCAGGTCGCGCAGAGTGCCCTCATGGGTAGAGAGCACCGTGTAGGTCTTGTTGCCCTTGGAGTCCTGGAGCATGGTGTTCGGGCCATCGAACTTGCCGTACTGCTCCGCGGTCATCTGGTCCGATACGGGCGGTGTGACGTAACGGCGCGTGTCCGGCTCCAGCGTGGGCGTGTTGTAGTTGCTGCGGATCACGAGGGTATCGACCGATTCGGCCGGCTTCGGGTCCGCACAGTAGGTAAGGTCCGGCGAGCCCAGCGGGTTGTACCGGCCGTACAGGTAGTCGCCCGTAGCCACATTGGCGGCGTTGGCCTGGGGCGAGTCCATGGCCAAAGTGTTGCCGGCCAGATCCACGATTCGGGCACGAATGCGGTAGGTTGTGCCGTACCGCAGGCGAGGAAGGGATCCTGGGGGCACCGTAAAGGTGGGCACGACCTTTATGCCCGTTGAAGCTGTGTTGGCCGCCGGATCGTACTTCGTCATCTGGCCCTTGTTGTCCAGGGACTTGCCGGGCCGCTCCACCGCCAGGCTCCAGCCGGTCCAGCGGATGATGGCGTCGTTGACGAATAGCTCTTTGGTATTGGGGTCACTGGAAGCGGCGAGCTGAATGAAGCCTTCGTCCGTCACGCCGGAGATGGGTGGCGCGCTCGGGTCTATGAACTTGTAGGTGCCCGTGCGCTGGCATACGGAGTGCCACTTCTTGGTCTGATTGTCCCAAACGTCCACGGCGTAGCCGCGCACGAGGTCGGATGCATAAAGGATCTTTTCACCGGCTACCGCGCTGGCGGGCTCGACCGCTCCGCCTATTCTCGGCCGAAGGAGCTGCCTGGCAGCCCCTGGCCGCACTGCGCCTGCGACCGGCGCCTCTACGACGGCCGTTCGGAGAATGTTCCTGTTGCCGATGATGCCGGCCTCAAGCTCAAGCGCCCTCTTGAAACCGAAGTACGTGAACTTGGCCCGTTCGTTCTTCGTCACGGCCAGACCGGAAGCGTAGATCGCCGGAAGCCCCTGCTCGTCTACGGGCTCCTGGTTGGCCATCGCCAGGATGGCGGCCTTCTGCGAGACCTTCATCAACTGTGCGACTGTCGGGCTGAACGTCTGGACCTGGTCCGGCGAACAGAGCCCGTGCCTGACAGCCATGTCCCTAAACGCGATGGTCTGCCGCTCGGAGCGGAGCAACTTACGCTCCATCCGCCGCTGGAGCATGGTGCTAAACTCGATGAGGTTTAGCGCCGCCCCCTCCACGTCCAAACTGATGAGCTGATAGTTGGGAGGGCTCAGAACCAGCATCCCGCTCTTCACGTCGCTGCCCGCCGGGTCCGGCGCGGGCAGGAAGGCCGGCATCTCGATGGCGGTCTTGGGCGTCGTGTTCGTTGTTGCTGCGGGAGCGGTCACCTCCACGTTCACGGTGGAAGCCGCGGGCGCGGTTGGGGGAAGCGTAAACTCCAGGTCGATGACCAGTCCGACGCGGCGCATGATCACCGGCAGAGAGCCGAGAGAGGCTACCTGCTGATGGAAGTCGAGCACGGGCGGCGCTGGCTTCGGCGTTACTTTCCGGATGGCCGAGCCGGCCGATGCCTGGCGAACGAAGAAGCCCTTCACCGCCGCGAAATTCAGCCTGGCCGCATCGGCGTTGATCTGGCCGTTCTGCAGAATCGGCGTTTTGGCCATGAAGATGTTCTTCTGGACCGTGGTGTGGATCTCCGTGAACAGCTTTTCCTCGGGCGTAGGCTCACTGGGCGAGGCGTCCAGGCCGCCATAGTAGCCAATGGGCGCCAGGTACGCCTGGGTGGTCAGGATTTCCGTGGGCGGGGGCGCCTCCGGGTGCTGTTCCGCCACCTGCGCGTACTGCTTGCGTATGAATCCGTGCACCTCGGCCACATCGTACGAATGGATGGGCTTGGCCGTGTTGTCCACGAAGTTGAAGGAGTTAACCGGCGTGCTGGCGGGGAACAGCGCCTTCCAGTACTGGCTGCTGGGCTTGTCGCCCACCACCGTCGCCGGAGTCACGGTATTGCCGTAGCGCACCGTCCACTTCTGCGTAGCCAGCGTAGCCGGCCAGTCCAGAAAGCTGGGAAACTCCGCCAGCGTGGTTGTCTTCGCATTTCCGGTCAGCCGTGGTGAGACCAGGACCGAAACCTGGAGCTTACCGTTCTTAACGCCGTTCGGCACGGCCGTCCATATTATCGTCTGCGAGCTCATAGTTATCTCCGTTGAACAGCTCTACCACCTCCCCCAACCCCTCCTTGGTAAGGAGGGGGAACTCCCTCCCCTTCGCAAGGGGAGGGTTGGGGTGGGGTGTGCTACGCAAAAGCAAACGACGCGCAGTAGGCATCCCAGTCCGGCTCATCCACCTGATCGTGGAATTTGCCGGTGCCGCCCTGCGGCGCCTGGCCGAGAGCGAACCCCGTTGGGAGCGTGAGGCTGGCAAGCCTCCGGTCCTCCACCGGCAGCGCAGCCGTGTGGGCCGGCGAACCGGCGAAGGTCTTGGTATACGTGCATCCCACGGTGGCGCTGAAGAATAGGATGCTGATGTGGAACTCTATCTGCGCCGTGCCGGTGACGGAACTGGAGTTGTCGACGTTCTGCACATACTCCAGTCCCAAGTACAGCTCAAGAGACAGGCTGATGATTCCCAGCACGCTCACGTACCCACCGGCCTGGAGGTAGCCCGTCAGGTCGGTCGGATGTCGGGTTACGTCTTTGCCGTGCGAGTCCTTCAACGGGGTCTTACCGTCTGCGGCGAGGACAGTCTCCGGCTTCTTCAGGCTATAGGTGAGACCTGCCTTGATGTAGACGCCACCGCTCGCGATGGTGATGTCGAAGTTGATCATCGCGCCGAACTGGAAGCCCGCGGTGAGCTCCTGGAGCTCGTGCACGTCCAGCAGCAAGTGGCACCAGCCTCCGCCGCCGAGCAGCCACACCGTTAACAGGAACGGGTCGCTCTGGGAGCAGAAGTCGAAGGCGAAGTTCACGGGATCGCCGGTGAATGGTATCCCGACGCCTGCCTTCACCTTGATGTTCTGGAGGCTGAACAGCCCCACGGAGATGGTGGGTATGCCCACCTTAACCCCGGCATAGATGCCGAGCGGGCTGGTGGTGGGATGGATGTCCGGTCCGATATCGAAGCCGCCTACATTGGGCATGGCGCACGCTGCGGGCAGCATGGTGTCTGTGTCGGCGTGGCCCCCGCCACCGGAACTGGAGCTGCTGCCCATTCCGGGGATGATGTCCTTCAGCTTATTCACGAAGGCCAGGGCGCCCATGAACTTGATGCCGTCGTCCTTGATGCTGGGATCCGGCTTGAAGCTGCTTTCCGGCGACGAGGTGAACTTGAAGTAGTTGAAGTCGATCTCGATACAGCCGAACAGCGCCATCTTGAATTCGTTGAGCTTGCCCTCCACGCTCCACGTAGGCGCGGGCGGTTTGGTGCCCGCCATGTCCTTGATGTTCTTGGCGATGTTCGCCGCCGCCTGGGTCGCGCTCAGGCTCGCGCTTGGGTTCGTGGGCGCGGCCGTGGGTTTGATCACCTCGATCTTGGCCTTGAGCGAAAAGCAGTTCTTCACGTCCTTGGGCACGAAGAGCGTGCTAGCCGCCGGTGGGTCGTCGGCATAATTCGCGCTCGGAGGGATCGCGATGATCTCCGGCGCCCAGTCCAGGATGATCTCTACCCCCGACTTCTTCTTGTTCTCCTCGCTGTCATCGTTGGGATACTCCACGGAGTGGATCTTGGGGACGTTCTTGCCGTCCCCGCCCACACCGCCCTTCACGAGGTCCGCAAGCACCAGGCAGCCCAGGATGGCGCCGTTATTGGCAAAGAACTGCTTGGGGTCAAAGTTCCAGTCGGTGCCGTCACCGAAAGCACATTCACCAGGGCGAGCGTCGTCCCGTAACGCGATCTTGCCCGGTACGGCTCCCCCGACCGGCCCGTACTTGCGGGAGAGGGCCGTCATATTCATATTGGGCGAGCCCACTCCCCCGGTTTTGTCCCCGTTCGCGGCCATGCTGCCGTCGGGTTTCTGGCCGGAGAAGGTCACGTTTACCGGCGCGCCGGCCACCTGAACGTACAGCTCGCTGGCGTTACCGGGGCCGAATCCGTTCTTGAGGAAGAGGTCCGGATAGTCCACGCTGGTTGCGTTGTTGAGGTCCGCGAAGGCCCGCAACGCCGGAACGTTCACCTCCGCCATCTCCAGCGCGGGATAGAACTGCACGCGGCCCGCGGCCACAGTCTGCGGAGGCTGCGCCTTCCAGGTGATGGACTCGGTCTCCAGCCGCGTGTCGCCCAGCTTCAGGCTGTCCGCGAATACAATCTTGGCCCCGTTTGTAGGACCGATGCGGCGCGCGGCATTCTCCGGTCTGTTATAGTCAAACATGATGCCCAGCAGGGGCATGGGGTTTCCCGATGGCAGGGCGAGGCTGGACTCTACCCAGCCCAACGGCATAGTGAACTGGGTCTGGTAGCCGTTGCGGTCGGTGCCGATGAGCACGAAGCGGAAGTCCTCGCCCCCAACGCGCGGCCAGAAGGCGTCCTGTCCGTGCCCGGCCAGGCTGTTCTTGGCGGGATCCCTGGTCGGATCGTCCAGCATGGGAGTGACCTTCGTGAGGATCTGCACGTCCGTGAACGGCGTGTTGCGCCCGCCGAACATCTGCAGGCCGTCCGGATAGCTCTTTTCCGGTTCCCGCACCACAATGAACATCCGCTGCCGGTTGACCGCTATCCGCTGGCTGTTCACGAGCACCACCTTGCGCTCCGTGATCTTCACGAGCGAAGCGCGGTGGCCAAACGGCATCAGGTAGCCTCGATACACCACCTTCACGAACTGGTCACGGCCCATTGTGGCGCGGTGCTGCCACTCCTCCACATCCAGGCCCTGCACTTCTTCCCAGTGTCCATCCAGCTCTATCCAGGCGCCGATGGAGGAGAGCATGAGCCGGTCCACCGGGATTGCCGACGGAGTCACCGGCTTGCCGGTAGGAGTTTTGAGGCCGGTGAAGTCCGAGGAGAGCCGCACTATCTCGTAACGGTCGTCCGCATCCAGCGACGTCCGGAACGGGTTTATGGCGTCTCCCGGATACATGTAGTGGCCCGGCTTGGCGGCGGTGTTGCTTGGACAATCCGGAGACCAGACCGCCCTCACCGTGCGGTAGTAGGCGTCACTCTCGTCCGGCTTGCCGTTGTTCATCACGGCGAGCCGGGTGTGCCACAACTCCGTCCTCCCGTCAAAGCTAATAGGAGCGGATGCGTGGCTCCAGCCTGAGCCGCCGTGAGGCGAAAGGTGAAGCCGCCATGGCGCCTCGATGGTGGTCTCCGTCGGCAGGGGCTCGCGAATCTGGGGCAGGAGTATGATCCCGGGATTTATCTTGATGATGGATTCCGGAGGACGAGTGAGTGCCACGGGCGACTTCAGCGTGCTCTGTAGCAGTGCGGTCGCCGGCGGCTTCGGAGGCGGCGTAACCTGGTGGGACTGGAGGTCCTTGCCGCGACTCGCAAGCGTCGTCTGGAGCTTGTTTATCCTCAGACGGTTCGCATCAGCCGCCGCAAAGGCCGCGACGCTGACCTGCTTATCGTTTAGGATGTTGCCAAGCTGGCCCAGGAAAAACACAGGGGCAGGCGGCGGCTCCGCGACGGGTACTACGCTCGGTGTGAGCTTGGTCCAGTCAAGCAGCGCCTCGATCGTGTATGGGATCGCGTTGACGGACTGCGGCACGAAGAACGCCAGCCGCGACTCCCCCGCGAGACGGGATGCAGCGGGCAGCGTGATGGGCTCATCTCCACTCTTGCTCGCGTCCGGGTCTTTCGCGCCCGGTGGATTCTTGTCGCCCGGCTTCACGCCCGGCTGGGTTTCAAAGAAGGCCTGTTCGGCGATGTTCTGAGACGGGAAGTGAACGATCAGGAAAGCGCCCTCGCTCGAGCTCGTCCTTTCCAGTCGGGGCCCGCTGCCGTCGCTCTTGAAGTTGAGGTTCACCATCTCTATCTCGAGCGCCAGCATGTCGTCGGGGCGGGTGATTTTCATGCTGGGGCCCTGGCGGCCCAAGGCCATGAGGATTGCCGGGCTCAACTTGATCTGAAGCCTGGCCTGAGGCTGAAGGGCCGCTCGCTGTCCCAACCCGTAGGATGCGAGCTCAATGTGGGCATCCTGCGGCATGGGGCCGTAATTGACGATGGCGCCCTCCAGCGGGGCCGCGAATCCAAGCAGCGCCGGAGCGACGTGCAGGCGGTGCGCGCGGTCCTCGTCCCCCACCAGCTCGAACGGCGCCGCGCCGTCGCGGTGGCCTACGAGCACGCTGCAGCCGTTGCCGTGCAGCCAGCGGGGCTCGTCCTCATAATCCGCCAGCAGCGCGTGGCGCTCCCTGCCGCCGTCGAACCCGATGGCATAGCGGACGTTGCGCAGCCCAACGGAAAACGGCGCGCCGTCATCCGCCAGGGCGACATCGCCCGGCTCATACCGCGCCGCACTTCGGGAGGAGGTGGACTCGCCCAGCAGCGCGTAGCGCCGCCCGCCCTCCGCGGTCTCGGAGCACTCCAGCCGCAGCGTGTCGAGCAGGCCGTCTTCCTGCACCAGACGCCCAATGCGCGGCTTGGCAATGCGCGGCTTGAGCGGCCAATTCTCCTCCCCCCGTCTGAGCGATACGAGCGTCCGCCGGCTATCCGGGGACAGCATCGCGCTTGCCGCACCCGGAGCCAGCAGCGCAATCTCCACGCACTGCGCCTCGACGGCCCCATCCGGCGTATCCGCCCGCGCAATGCTGCCCTCTGACGACTGACGACCGACGACCGACGACAGGCTGAATGTCCAGTCCGGCCGGAAGCTGGCCTGTGCTCTGCCCCCGAGCCGAAGGCCATACCTGCCATTGAGCGCCCACTCATAAGCCTGGAGGCGGACCGGAGAAGCCGCCTCCGCCTGCCCCAACAGCCACCGCTCGAAGGGCGCCTCACACCGGAATCCCCCGACCGCCATCTGGAGCGACATCTTCCATCCAGCGCCTGAGCGGCGAAGCTCACAGGTGAAGTCGGCGGGAAGGTCTGTGCCGGGGTACCTGCCGCCTTCCAGCGCCACTCGGATGTGCCGTGCGCTCTCCTCTACCTTCAGCTTGGGAGTGCCGGAGAAGCAGCGGGCGTCCACCACCCACCGTTCCTTTCCTTCCAGCTTGAATGCGATGCGGTTATCGGAGCGCTCCACCTCCAGCGGCGCTCGCAATGTGTCCCCCAGCGCACGGGCGACCGGCGAGACCGCGGCCGCAGCGGCGCCGGTGAGGCCGAGCAGGTCGCGGCGGGAGAGGACGAAGCGGCCGGGCGGGACTTGTTGGGTTGTGGCCGCGCGCGCGCCGGGGAGCCGGCGGGTGCGGAGCGCGTTCAGGTCCAGACGAACAGCTTTCATGCGCTCAACTCCTAGCGGGATTCGACAGCATAGGTTAGGCGTACGTGCTCATTGCACGTGGATGGTAGACCGTTCTGAGGCGGAGGCAGCGCTCGCACCGGTCCGTCCCTCGCTTCGAGGCGCGGGACAGACCGGCTATAGCTCGCGGGGGCGGTGGATGAATCAGCGAAGGAAGAGGTACAGCCTTCTCTAAGCCATCGGATTCCGCTGCCAGCGGACGGATGAGCGGACTATAGTGCGGCCAGTATATCGGCGGGCCCACTCACCGTCAAGTGACGTATTTCACACCGCTCGACCGGACTAATTTACAGACCAGCGCCTAGGAATCCTACCAGCCGGGCGTGACGGGAGCGTGAACCCACAGGCTTATCTGCGTGACATGGCGGCTTAACTTCGTCCGCCGAGCAGATGGAGCGCGGCGCGAGCCGATGCCGTGTCCCTGGCGCCCGTCACCATGCCGAGGATGGATCCACGTAGCCGGGCGCCGGTGCCTTTCTGCCGGGAATCCATGCCGGCGAAGGAGTCCGGCAGGCCGGCGGGGGCGGGCGCTGCTTTGCGGGACACAAGGTACCGCCGATAGGCTTCGAAAGCGGCCCGCGCCGCCCCCGCGTTGGGGTATCGGATGAGGATGAGCGTGGGCTTCACGCCCGCCAGGCTGTACTCCGCCCCCACCGCCTCCGCCCCCTTCGCGATGTCGAACACGTCCCTGGGCGTGAAGATGAGCGTTGCGTCAAAGGCGGACTTGCCGCGGATGTAGCGCGCCGAACCCAGGACTATGCCCGCCTGCGGCAACCGTCCTAGCAGGTCCGGGAGACGGCCCTTCTCGCGAATGCGCGCCGAAACGGCGCGGGCGAACTGCAGCAGGGTGGCGTCATCCGGGCGGCCGATCTCGGGCTGAACGACGACCGTGTACCGGCCCTTCCAGAAGGTGAGCACGCCCACGGCCTCATAGAGCCTGGCCGGATGGTCCAGCGGAATCTGCCTGTCGCGGGAGCGCGGGCTGTGCTCCAGAAAGCTGCGCGCGCTGAAGTACCCGAACGCGTCTGCCGGACGGCCCATCTCGAAGATAGCCACCTCCAGCGTAGCCTTGCCCTTCCGGTACCTGGCGGAGCCGAGTTGCCGCAGCCCATATCCGCGCGGGATCTCCCCCGCCCCATCCATATAGTCGAACACGCGCTCGCCGGGGTAGAGCTTCGGCGGGCCCTGCACCACCCAGCCCGCCACCTGGTTGGAGGCGGGGAACAGAGCCTGAATCGGCGGCTGTGCTCGCGCACTTTGAATTGCCAGCAGCCAGACAAAAAGCAGCAGCGAGTGAGCGCGCATCAGACCAAGACGCGGCGGACATCGATGCGGCGGAGGTCGGAGACGCCGGCGTGGTACTCGGCGTCCGCGCGCTCCACGTGGTACAGGGGGTCTATCCGGCCGGAAGGCTGGCCGACCTTCAGGTACATGTCGAAGGCCACGCGATCCGCCGCTACGGGATCGGTGGAGAGGACCAGGCTCTTGGTGTAGACCCAGCCGTCCGGATAGGCGGTCCAGCCGCGCGAGGTCGTTCCTACGCGCAGCAGGTCCACCACGTGGAGCTTGCGCTGCAGCTTGAAGTCGTTGGCCGGCACCCAGCCGCAGGCCCCCATGCCGCCGCCCACCACGCCGTCCCAGCGAGGATCGTTGCGGGGCACCTCCGTGTGGTAGTTCCACGGCCCCTTCTTGGAGAAGCAGGCGTAGAGCTTGAGCGTGCCGCTGATGCCGGCAATCTCGTGGTGCTTGATGGTCGGCGTAACCACCAGCGCGTCCATCGGCAGGTCCGCGATCCCGAACAGCCGGTTGGTGATCAGCTCCGGCATCCGGTCCTGCATGGAGGCGGTGACCCGCTCGCGCCAGCCGGAGGACATGCGGTGGGTGCCGACTACCATCCGGTGGACGCCCAGGCGGGCGATCGCGCGGTAGACCGCGACGTTCACCTCCGGCACGTTCTCAAGCTGGCCCCCGGCGGTAGGCAGGGCCACCGTATCGGTCTTGCGGACGAACGTGGACCAGGCCTGGAGCGGGTCGCTCACGCCGGCCAGGGTAGTGATGCCCTTCTCCAGCATCCGCTCCACGAGGGGCAGCGTGGGCGGGTTCGCCGGGCCCATGGCCTCCCGGGCGGTGACCACCACGACCTTCGCGCGCGCAGCCGCCCATTCCGGGAACACCAGCGCGCCCGCCGCCGCGCCGGCCCGCGCTACGAACTGCCGCCGGGTCACCGGCCGGCCGATCCGGTGCTCCATCTCTATCCTCCTTGAGGACCACAGACCACAGACGACAGATCACTCCGGAATCCGTGGTCCCCCAACCCTCGAATCAGTGGTGGGGCTGGCACTCCGGCCCATGGTCCGTGGTCCATGCGCGCATCGGGTAGCATAGCGGAGAATCCCTTAGCACTGAACGCCCGAACGCCTGAACGCCTGAACGCCCGTGTCCTTCCGCCTCTTACTACACACGCTCCCATTGTCCCTGCTGGTCTTGCCTCTGGCAACGTGGGCATTGCCGGATCCTTCCACCCTGCGCATCGCACCTTCGCCGATGTTGGACCTGGTGGGCAACCGGCCGGACAAGAACAGCGTGGGGCACGGGAAGAACGTGGCCCTCTATACCGGCGCCCCATCCCGGTTCTTCTTCGCCACGCACGAGCTGGGCGACGTCTTCAGCGCGGTGGACGGGGCGACGGAGCGCTGGTACCCGGACCAGGTGATCGTCCGCCCCGCGGCGCCCGAGGCGGGCATCGAAGAGAGGCGGCAGGTGTGCGTTACGGAAGATGACGTGGTCGTCTCCCGCATCCACCTGTACAACTCCGGCGGGGCGCCGGTCCGGCGTCGCATCGAGGTGACGGGCGATTGCCGCGGTTCCTTCGACTGGCGCGGAAAGCCCGGCGGGCTCAAAGAGACGCGGCGGGACGGCCGCGCCATCCTGCTGGTGGACCACAACGTCTATCCCGAGTTCCTGCCGCACGGGCTGAGCATGGCCATCGGCGGGACGGCCGCGCCGTCCGAGGTGGATACCTCTACGCCGGGGGCGTACCGGCTGGGCTACGACGTGGAGGTGCCGGCGCACGGCTCCCGCGTCCTCACGCTGGCCTGCGCCATCCACCGCGACGAAGCGGAGGCGCGCCGGCTGCTGGCCGCCACGCTCAGGCAGGGTGACCCGGTCGCTCGAAACCGGACCCGTTGGGCCGAGTTCTACGCGCGCGAGGCGCCCCGCTTCGAATGCTCCGACCGCAGCCTGACGGAGCTCTACGCGTTCCGCTGGTTCCTGCTGAAGTTCTCCACGGCTGGCGGCAGCCTGGGTCTCTATAAGTACACGGTGGTGATGGAGGGACGGCAGGCCTTCCAGACCTACTGCTGCTACAGCGCGCCGTTCATGGCCTTCGATACCAACTGGCTCGTGGATCCCGAGGCGGGATTCGGCCAGATCGCCAACATGGCTGAGGTGGCGTACGAGGACGGCCGCTTCCCGTGGTACACGTCGCCGCGCACGAACCACGTGCCGCTGGACCATGCCTCCAAGACCGGGCTCTCCCTGCTGCCGCTGGCTGCCTGGAAGCACTACCAGGTCCACGGCCGGAAGGACCTGCTGCGCCGTGTCTATCCGGCCATGAAGCGGAACATGGAGTGGTGGATCTCGGACCGGGACCCGGACGGTAACGGCCTCTTCGCCATCGACGATCAGCTCGAGACGGGTATGGACGACCTCGTGCGCCGCTGGAAGGGACCCCGTCCTCGCCGCTATGAGGCGGTGGACGCCACGAGCTATGCGGTCGCCAATCTGCGCGCCGTTGCGAAGATGGCGAAGGAGCTGGGAAATGGGGAGGATGCGCGCCGCTATGGGGAGTACGCGGATCGGGCGGAATCGGCGCTCCACCACATCGCCTGGGACGCCGGCTCCGCCCGGTTCCTGGACCGGAACCCGCAGGACGGCGAGCGGAGCGACTACACCGCCATTACCATCTTCTACCCGCTCTTCGCGGGAGTTCTGAACCGCGAAGAGCTATCCATCCTCCCGCTCCGCCTGCTGAGCGAGCAAGAGTTCTGGCTGCCGCATCCCCTGCCGGCGCTCTCCCGCTCCGACCCGGAGTTCGACCCGGTGCACCGCTACTGGGCCGGCCCGAGCTGGCCCGCCGCGACCTGTCACGTCATCGAGGGGTTCGCCGACACAGCCAAGCGGATGGACCGGTCGCTGCTGCCGCAGGCGGCGGAGCTGTTCCTCCGCGCCGCCGCCAACCACCTGCAGCCCCGGCCGGACTTCTACGAGCGGTACGATCCCTTCAGCGGGAAGCCGCTCAGCCGGTTCCGGGACTACATGCACTCCTGGTGGATAGACCTGTTCATCCGGCACGTGGCGGGACTAATGCCGCAGGAAGACGGGAGCCTGGTGATCGATCCGCTACCGCTGGGCCTCACGCGGTTCGCCCTGCGCGGCGCTCCCCACCGCGGCCACCGCGTGGACGTGCTGTGGAGCAACACCGACGGTCTCACCGTGCGCCAGGACGGCCGAACCATCCTCCGCCGCCCCACCTTCCACCCCGGCGGCGCACGGATCGGGATTCCAGCGCGCTAGCGGAAGTGGGCCAGCAGTGGCTGTTCGGTTTCCCAGAGCTCGTCGAAGAGAGAGCGGATCTGGTCCAGGGAGCAGACGCTGCGAGTGAGCGGATCCAGTGCGCAGGCGTGGAAGGCGGCTTCCCGATCGCGGTCCAGCACCGCTCTCACGGCCAGCTCCTGCACGGCGATGTTGCTGTTATTGAGCCAGGCAAGCTGGGGTGGCAGGGCGCCCACGTGGCAGGCGTGGATGCCCTCGGCGTCCGCCATGCAGGGCGTCTCCACGCAGCAGCCGTCCGGAAGGTTGCTAATGAGCCCAGCATTCATCACGTTGCCCCAGAACCGGTACGGCTCGTCCGTCACCACCGCCCGGATGATGCGCGAGGCGTACTCGTTGGAGGGCGTCAGCGCGGGCAGATCGGCTCCCTCCGGATCCGTTAGCCAGGCGCGGCTGCTTGTCGAGGGCGCGTCCGGCACGTCACGCTCGCGCAGGCCGTACCGCTCGCGCAGCTCCGGCGTGCGCCGGAAGTATGGGTGGTACTCCGAGCAGTGCGTGGTGGACTCCGTGACGAAGTAGCCGAAGTACCGCATCATCTCGAACCGCACCGTGTCCTTCGCCGTGGTCTCCGGGTCGTCCAGCAGCGCGCGCAGCCGCGGGTAGAGGTCTTCCCCGTGGTGGTTCAGCCGCAGGTACCAGGACTGGTGGTTGATGCCGGCGCAGAGGAAGGTCATCTCGCCGTGGGGCACGCCCAGGTATCCCTCCAACTGGTGCGCGGTACCCTGCACGCTGTGGCACAGACCCACGTTGGCGATGGAGGAGCCCACGGAGTGCAGCCAGGTTAGCATCGCCATGGGGTTGGTGTAGTTGAGCAGCAGGGCGCGCGGGCAGTACCGCTCCATGTCGCGGCAGATGTCCCACTGCACCGGTCCGGTGCGCAGGAACCGGAAGACGCCTCCCACTCCGATGGTGTCCGCGACGCTCTGGCTCACGCCGTAGCGGCGGGGGATCTCCACCTCCTGCTTGAACGGGAATCCTGCGTAGGCCGGTCCTCCCACGGCGATGCTGGTGATGACGAAGTCCGCGCCGTCCAGCAGGCGCTGCCGGTCCGGCGAGCTTTCCACGCGCGCCGGCAGGTGGTAATGGTCGATGATGCGTTCGACGTATCGCGCCACTCCGCGCAGCCGCGCCTCGTCCACGTCACACAGCGCGATGGTGACGTCCTGAAGCTCCGAGAGGGCGAGGATGTCCGTGGAGAGCTTGCCTCCGAACGCGCTCCCCGCGCCGATGATCACGATGCGCGCCATGCCGCCTCCTAAGTGAAAGTCTGAGAATACTCTAACCCCGGCTGGACGAACAAAGGAATTGCCCGCCCGTCCAACAGGATGTTAGCAGCGAACAGTACCTGGACGGAGGTTGAGATAATGACGAAGCGATACGGGACCTGCCCCTTCTGCAGGGCTCAGAATATGGCGCACCGCGGTGAATGCTGGTGCTGCGGCCTGCCTCTGCCGCCGGGATTCTACCTGACCGACGAGCAGGCGGCGGTGCGGCAGATACCGCGGGACAACCATCGGACGCCCGGCTTCTTCGGCTTCGGGAAGCTGAGGACCATGGGCCGGTAGGTGTAATGCCAACACGGGCCCCACTTGTCATTCCGACTGGGGAGCCGAGCGAGCGCAGGCTCCGTTGGAGGAATCTGGCTCCGGGGCAGAGCGGCCAGATTCCCCAGTCGCTCCGCTCCTTCGGAATGACAACGGTACTGATCCGCAGTGGAGTTATGCCCGGCTTACGTCGCGGTCTGCCTGTGGATCGCCCGCGGAGGTGTGGCCGGCGTAGACCAGGGCCCACCGGAGGGCGAGGCCGCCGACCAGACCGAGTACAGCGGCCGTTACCTTGAGCCACGGGGCGGCGCGGCGGAACTTGCGGCCCGCCGCCTGCGCGATAGCTGGCGCGATCATCCCGGCGCCCACCGCTCCACCCCACAGGTGCGGCGCGTAGGGTCCGGAGGTGAGCGGCTTCGCCAGCGAGCCAGCGGCGGAGAGGAAGCCCGCTACCGTCGCGGCCTCCGCGACGTGGGTGACCTGCTCGATGGTTTCGATCGTGTCTGCCTGCTCCGTCCGCTGCTGCTCCTCCTGCGGCTTACCGGCCGCCAGTAGAAGGTGGATGGCGGAGGCGCCCGTGCTGAGCGCTCCGGTACTGAAGAGCGGGCCGATCCAGGGATTCCGCGCCCAGATGGGCGTGGCGGTCGTGCTCAGCAGCACGCCGGTGTACCCGGCGACCAGCAGCGCCAGCGGGATGCCCGCTGCGTCAGACAGAAGGCCGATGAGGCGATGAGCTGATGAGCCGATGAGGCGTCCCGGATTCCGAACGTCCTCTCCCGTCGGACCGCTGCGCTCGAATAACTCGTCCAGCGCCGCAAGTGTGACTATTCCGCCGTAGCCGGTGAGCGCCCAGGCGCCGAGGTTCATGGGAGAGCCGGGCTTGAAGACCCGAAGCATGTAGTGGAACCGCTTATGGTCCCCCAGGTCCTTGATGAGCAGCGGCGCGCAGGGCAGCATGGTGGTCCAGGCGACCATCGTGCCGGCCCGGGTCACGTCGCGGTAGCGCGGCCCCCCGAACCGCTCGGCCATGCGCGCCAGCAGATAGGCCCCCGTGGAGAGACCACCGAGGAAGAAATAGGTAGCGATCTCCCAGCCCCATACGGGCGGCTTCAGCATCGGCACGTCGTAGTACGCCGGCGCCGGCGGTTCCCGCGTCACCAGTGCTTCGGTCAAGTTGATGCTCCCTTCAAACCTGGCGCTCAGGCGTTCAGGCGTTCAGGTCCGACGTCAGAACGCCCTACTCATCGCCCTTGGCAAATAGCACTGCGGAAAGGGCGGTGAGGGCGATGCCGGCGGCCAGGCTGAAGAGGTACCGGGCGCCCATCCCGTCCTTGGGCCTGCGGGGCTTCGCCGGCAGGTTGTACGCATTGGGGTGGTCCTTGAGCAGGAAGAAAGCGTTCAGCCGACTGTAGGAATCGGTCTCCTCTTCTCCATAGAGGTAGGCGTCTGTCTCGCCGCGCGCGTGCAGCTCCTCCACGCGTCTGCGCGCCTTGTCGCGGAGCTCGTTCACCGGTCCAAACTGGATGGATTCCGTCGGGCATGCTTTGGCGCAGGCCGGCTCCAGACCGCCTCGCTGCCGGTCGTAACAGAGCGTACACTTGTGGACGTGGCCGTCCACCTTGCTCCGGCCCAGCACCCCGAACGGGCAGGCCACGATACAGTAGCCGCACCCATTGCAGATATCCGGCTGGACGTAGACGTCGCCGAACTCGTTGTAGATGAGCGAGCCGGTGGGGCAGGCGTTCTGGCACGGGGCGTCTTCGCAGTGCTTGCAGACGTCGCTCATCATCAGCCAGCGGGGCCGGCCACGCGCGTCCGTCTGCTCCGTGAAGGCGACGTGCCGCCAGGTGGTCTCGGAGAGATGGCCCGTGTTGTCGTAGCTGTTGCCGGTCCACTTCAGCCCGTCCGAGGGGAGCTGGTTCCACTGCTTGCACGCCACCTCACACGCCTTGCAGCCGATGCACAGCGTGGTGTCCGTGAAGAAGCCCATCTGCGGCTTCTCACGGCGCGCATCCTGCACGCGCAGCACCTCGTCTTGCGGCGCAAGGGCGAAGACGTTGCGTATGTCTGCTAACAAAGCAGTCTCCTAGAGATTTTCAATTTTCGATTTTCAATTGCCGGCCCGCAAGTCCGAAATGGAAAATTGGAAATTGAAAATCACCTGAACTGTCCTTCCGGCTGCGCAGCCCTCGGGGTATCCGGGGCCGGTTCGCGAGTGGGCCAGGGAGCGTAGGGCTGCGTCGGCTCCGTGGGCGTCTCCTCCACCCGGCCGGGGCGCACCTGGCAGGAGAACACCTTGCCCTCGTGCATGCTCACGTTGGGATCCGCCACCAGCGAGGTAAGGTCGTTGGCGTTGCTGCCCACGGTCTCCCCGGCGTAGCCCCAGTGGAACGGCAGCCCGATCTGGTGAATGGTGCGCCCCTCCACCACCATCGGGCGAATGCGGCGGGTCACCATGGCGCGCGCAGAGATGGAGGCGCGCGCCGTGCTCACGGTTACCCAGCTCCCATGCTGGATGCCCCTCTCGGCCGCCAGCTCCGGGCTCATCTCCACGAACATCTCCGGCTGGAGCTCGTTGAGCCAGCTATTGAACCGGCTCATGGGGCCGCTCAGGTAGTGCTCCGTGAGCCGGAACGTGGTGCCGACAATCGGGTACTCCTCGGTCGGGCCCTGCGCGATAACGTTGAGCGGCCCCTCGAAGAGGCGAACGGTGGGGCTCTCCTGCTGCTTGTACAGGGGATTGCGGACGGGAGACTCCACCGGCTCGTAGTGGGTGGGGAATGGCCCGTCCTTGGTGCCGCCCGGCGCGAAGATCCAGCCGCGGCCATCCGGCTTCATGATGAACGGCGCGTCGCCTGCGATGGCCTCCATGCCCTTCGCTCCGGGGCTTGGGCGGTAGTCCGGCGGCTTGTTAGGCTCGAAGTCCGGCTCATCGATCCCGACCCACTTCCGCTCCTTCTCGTCCCACCAGATGTACTTCTTCCGCTCCGACCACGGACGGCCCTGCGGGTCTGCCGAGCAGCGGTTGTACATCATGCGACGGTTGTGCGGCCAGGCAAAGCCCCACTCCGGCTGCACCCGGTTGTTGGTGATCTTCCGCTCCCGCGCCCGGTTCCGGTTGTACGCGGGGAAGACGCCGCTGTAGATCCAGCAGCCGCAGGCGGTAGTCCCATCGTCCTTGCACTCCGAAAAGCCGCTCAGGAGCAGGGGCTTGCCGTTGTTGGGATCGGTCTGATTCAGGTGGTATCCATTAACCTCCTGCATCACTTTCTCTACGTCCGGCTCGCCTTCTATGCGGGTCATACGGCCGTCCGGCAGTCGGGGCGGATCCTCGTGCTCGTACTCCCACGTGAGGTTCTGGATGGCCGCGTCCCGGGGATCCAGGGAGCCGGCGTACATCGCCTTGAGCCGCTTGCCCAGGTTATAGACAAACCAGGCGTCCGAGCGACAGTCGTCCGGAGGGTCCACGGCCTTGTCGTGCCACTGGACCAGGCGCTGCGTGTTGGTAAAGCTGCCCTCCTTCTCCGGGGCGGCGGCGGCCGGCACGAAGAAGACTTCCGTCTTGATCTGGTCCGGCGGCGGGCCGGTCGGATCGTTTTTCCAGAAAGTAGCGCTCTCCGTCTCAAACCAGTCCGCCACCACCAGCCAATCGAGCTGGCGGAGTCCCGCCCGGTGCAGGCCCGCGTTGGGGCCGCCGCCGCCAGGGTTCTGGCCGAAGAGGAAGTACCCTTTCATCTCGCCGCGACTCATACGGTCGAAGGTGGGGAGCTGCGAGTAGTCGCCATCCAGCCGCGGGATCCAGCCGAAGCCCCAGTCGTTCTCCTTCGTCGCGGCGGGGCCGAACCACGCCTTGAGCAGGCTCACCGCGAATTTCGGGAAGTTAGCCCAGTAGCCCTCTGTCATTCCCTCATAGTCGCAGTAGCCCTGTAGGGTGCTATGGTGCTCGTCCGCGATGGGCTGCGGCAGGTAGCCAGGAAGCAGATCGTAGAGGGTCGGGATGTCCGTGGAGCCCTGGATGGAGCAGTGGCCGCGGAGCGCCATAATGCCTCCGCCCGGGCGGCCCATGTTGCCCAGCAGAAGCTGGATAATGCCGGCCGTGCGGATGATCTGAACTCCCGTGGTGTGCTGCGTCCAGCCGACGGCGTAGCAGATAGCGCTGGTCCGATCCGGTCCCGAGTTGCGGCAGAGCGTCTCCGCGACCTCGATTAGCTCTTCCGGCGAGCAGCCGCAAATGTCCGCGACCACCTCCGGCGTGTACCGCTCGTAGTGGCGGCGCAAGTACTGGAATACGGAGCGCGGGTTCTGCAGAGTCTCGTCCCGTGGGGGCTGGCCACCCGGCTCCTCCGTGGGACCGGACTTGCGCGAAGTATGGGAGCTGGCGCCGCCCATCAGGCCGGGGCCGTGGACGCCGTGGCGCCCGGACTGGGATTTGGCCTCTCCCCCACCGGCGCGCGTCTCACCTTTCGCCGCTTTACGGCCCTTGGCCTGGGCCTTCTCCTCCGCCGTGGACCCGGCGTACCCCCACTTGCCCTTGGCGCTGTCGTAGGTATGCTGCTCCGGGTTGTAGCCGCTGAAGATGCCCCCAAGCTCCTCCGCGTCCTGGAACCCCTCCTCCACGATGGTGGACGCGTTGGTAAAGGCGAGCACGTACTCCTTGAACCACCTGTCGCGGGTCAGGATGTAGTTGATGATGCCGCCGAGGAAGGCGATGTCACTGCCGGCGCGGATCTGCACGTGCCGGTTGCACATGGCGGATGTGCGCGAGAAGCGCGGGTCCACGTGGATGAGCGTGGCGCCCTTCTCGCGCGCCCGCATGGGATAACGGAACCCTACCGGATGGGCCTCCGCCATGTTGGAGCCCATGATCAGGATGCAGTCGCTATTCTCAAGGTCTTGCTGGAAGGTGGTGGCCGCTCCGCGTCCAAAGGAGGCGCCCAGACCGGGCACCGAGGCGGAGTGTCATATACGGGCCTGGTTTTCGATGGAGAGAACCCCCAGCCCGCCGCTGAACAGCTTCTTGATAAGGTAGTTCTCTTCGTTGTCAAGCGTGGCTCCGCCGAGGGTCCCGAATGACTTTACAGGCGGGTTGTGGGGTATGCCGGTATTGGTTGAGGGTTGAGGGTTGAGGGTTGACAAGCCGGGATCCGGATTCCGCTCTCTCGGCTCTCGACTCTGGACTTTCGACTCCGGTTGCTCCCCCTCTCTCAGTTCCGCGTCTCGCGTCTCCTTCACGCGGCGCGCGATCTGTTCCATCGCCCACTCCAGCGTCCTCGTCTCCCACCGGTCGGAGTAGGGAGCACGGTACAGGACCTGGGTGATGCGGTGCGGGTTGACCGCGAGCTGATAGCTATTGGCGCCCTTGGGGCATAGCGTGCCCTCGTTGATGGGGCTGCGCGGGTTGCCCTCGATGTCTATCACCTTGCCGCGTTTGGTGTAGACCAGCAGGCCGCATCCCACGGCGCAGTACGGGCAGACGCTCTCCGTGACGGTGGCGCCCTCTATGCGCGGATGCTTCTCGATGGACTGGGGGCTGTACGGCTGCGGCGGCTTCTGGGCCGCCTTATTCGCGTTGAGGCGGTACGGACTCAAGGCCATGCGGAAACTCCTCCGGAAAGGGCGCGTTGCGCCCGACGCTACATCTCGCGGCGCGACACGGCAGCCCTCAAGGCTTGACGGCCCGGCCCGACCGCAAGTTCCCTTGCCTGCCGGGCCGCCAATTCCTTCGGATTTCGATAAGCCGCCGCTCGATTCCCGCCATGCCTCAGGGAGCGCCGCCCCGATCCTGTGCAAGCCTGTCGCAGGGTGACTCGGTGGCGGTTCGAGTGTTGGCCGTTCACGGTCCGGCAGAAACTCCCGTGCATCTGGGTGCCACTTACAGAAGGCGAGCCAGAAGTAGTCCTGGACCTTCAGGCCGCCTTCGACTCAGTCTACGACGAAGGAGCCTACGCCCGCCGCATAGACTACTCCAAGCCCCCGGCAGTCTCGCTCTCACCCTCTGATGCGAATTGGGCTGCCTCTCTTCTGAAAAGGTAATGGTGACACTGCACCCTCAATCAACGTGATCCGTCGGGCGCACGTTCGACTTGTTCTCCTCCAGCCATATCGCCTCGTTGACCAGCCGTGGAGGCAGCAGTTTTCCAGCCAGATGGGAATACTCCTTCGGGAGCCATTCCTCCCGAATCCGAGTGTCATGGCACCATTGTACGAAGGCCTCGGGATCCTCCGGCAGTCCGTACCTTCTGTGCGCGGTTCCGAGGAACACGCTGTCCGGCTTGTAGCCGCTTAACCACTCGATTCGGCCCTCGCGCCAGAGCCACAGCAGCCAATCGCAAATCATGTAGGCTGACAGAGCAGGGCCGACATTGTAGAAGTCCCGCTCAACTGCTTTGATCCAGTTCTGCTCGGCGGCTAGAACGTCTCGCCCCAGGGCCGGCTCAATCGGGCATACTCGATCCAAGTATCCGCGAAAGCTGGAACCGTGCTCCGTGAGCAGTGCCGAGTTCTGAATGTACGACCGGATCATGCCGTTCGTTGCGTGCGAAATGTGATGCCCCCGAAGCGATGCAATTGCCTCCGCTAAGATCCGCGTTGCGGCGTTGCCAGACGCACCTACCAGCAGCTCCATTAACGGCCGGATTCCCTGGCGTTTCAGTTCCGCCGGCCGCATCGGATTGCTGTGAAGGATCAGCGCCTGTTTCGCATCGGAATCGTCCCATAGGAGTGCAAGGCCCTGAATCAAGCTCTTGCTGTCTCGCCAACGCTCCCGCAATCCGCGGTAGCTTGGATCGGATGGGTTGGTCCCTTCGTTCGGGCCGCCGGTGAAAATGTCCGCTCGGAAGCCTTGCATGTCCTGGCTGTGGGCGAAGAAGAGCCGCCAGTTCATCTCCTCCTCGTTGTCCGGGACGCACACTCCATCGCCGGAAAGGATCTTGGGACACCACTTTGTCAGCACCGCGTCTACCTTATCCATCATCGCTGTCCTCCTCTCTCTGCCTGAATCGCCCTGCGCTCGGCCATCAGTATTCTGCCAAGCCAGTTCAGTCCCGTGCCACAGGTCCGCCGCTTGCCACAGGTACAGTTTCCCCAATAGTTGTCGTGCCAGGTGTTACCTTCCACCAGCTCCTCGTCGCCCGTGTTCGCCAGAGCCTCGCCGAGCGCCTGATTGGTAAACTTGCCTCGAACAAGTTGCTTCATTATCTGCACCCGTTCGTAGTCCCAGTTAGGCCTCAACTCCACCTTCTTGCCCATCCGCTTGGCAAGTGCGGGGGGCACGGTCTCGAATGGCCTCCGCTCCTCTACGTTGAGAGTCTTTGCAGCCTGGAAGGCGTTCTCAACGGTGGGATACATGACGCCTTCGTATTCCACTCCGCCCTCCACCGGAAAGAAGTTTGACAGGAACGCGTATTCACCACGAAACGAATCGATCAATACTCTTCTCCTCTCTGCGGTTCTCAATGTGCTTGGCCGGCAGCGTTGTCCGACGCAACAAAAAAGCAGCGCAACCGATGCAGGCGGATACGCCTGCGGTTGCCCTGCCGTGTACACTCTCTCGACCGGGTTCCGACATCGAGAGCGGCTATTTGGTTATTCCTACACGTCTATTGTACTGGAGTGATCAGCCAAGCGTCAAGGATGAGATTGAGTGCCGTGCAGCAGTTTCCGCGACTTGGCCCGGAGGATGGCGATGAAGTGGCTGGCACGGATGTAGGTTTCGTACTCCTCCCGCTCTTCGGGTGTGAGCTGACCCTCGGTTGACTTTTCTGCCAGCGTGTCAGTCCGCCTCTGAAGCTGCGGAGAGGCACGCAGCTCCACAATCCTCTTCGCCACCTCAGACGTTAAGCACCGGCCCAGAGGGTCCAGAAGTCTGTCCAGAGTGATAGCTTCACGTGTCTCGCTCGCGAACCGATTCTACCACGGGAACAACCGCTCGCCTCCCGCCGTTGAATACGCTACGTCAAGAAGGCGGAAGGAAGAGCAAAATGCGGCGGAGAGTGAGTGAGGCGGGGTTGGCGCCGGCGAGCGAGGGGCGGCTGCTGGCGCTGCTGGGCACGGCGCTCGGGGCGGTCATGGGCGAGCAGCAGCAGAACTAGGTCAGTTGTCTGGTGATCGGCAGGCCTTCAGCCCCGTCCCTGTCCGTACCGTGCGGGTAACGCCATGGATGCATTGAATGGGACCCACGAAGTCCGACAGGCTTCTGTGCCTCCTGGTGCCGCTTCCTCAATCAAAGTGTTACAATGAACACAACGCGGCGCTCGGGACAAGGACAGCAAGGAACAAGAATGAGTGGAACCGTAGGACTGACTGGGGCCAGGAGACGTTCAACCCCCTCGGCCGGACAGATTGTTGACCTATTCCTTTCGCAGGTAGCTGCGATACCGGGAGTGCTTGAAGCGAAGGCTCTCAGTCCGGGAACACCAGAAGGCCAGCCGATCCTCGTCCGCATCCAACGGAGAAATCTGGACGCTGAGCGGAGGGTATACAGCCTGGAGGGCGAGATGTACGATCAGCACCCGGATGCGCGCCTGGAGGTGCTGATTGAAGAGGCGGACGAGCCCGGCTGCAGAGCCGAGGATCTGAGCTCCGTCTGACGCACCTGCGTAATGGCTCTCACTAGATCCCTCGCGCTCGCGCACCTGGAGCAGGCACGTAGCAACTACAGATTGTATCAACGCCTCAAAGGCGAGGGTGATCACCTCGACTGGGCGGCGACACTCCTCTTCTACACGGCTCTTCAGCTTGCGCAAGCCTATCTCGTGGAAGTCGCTTCGGACGGCTTCGACTACCCGCGGGGACATACAGACCGCGAGAGCTTCATCCGTCGGCGCATTCCCGAAATCTTCGAGCCGTTCAGATTCCTCGAAACGCGAAGCAGGTGGGCTCGCTATCACCAGGATCGCCCCGACCCTACGGTCGCAGATCTCGATCAGTACGAACGCTCCTGGTTCACGCCTGTAGTTGATGCCATGTCAAAGAGAGGTGTTTCCCTGGTCGAATCGGAGGTTCAATCGTCCTAACCACCGCCACGGACTGGAACATCGGGACTCCTCCTGCCGTTGAATACGCTGCCTTAGGAAGATGGAGGGAAGAGCAAGATGGGGAGCGGAGTTGGGGCGGGAATGGCGCCAGCGAGCGAGGGGCGGCTGCTGGCTCGGCCTGGCGCAGTGTCGGGGGCCGCAGTCACGGGCGAGCAGCGGCTGGGGACTGGCGGACGGAGGGAGGCGATCCTCTACGTGCCGCCAGGATACACGCCGGAGAGCCCCGCGCCGTTCGCGCTGTCGCTCCACGGAGCAGGCGGCCGGGCGGAGAATGGGCTGTGGCCACTGCGTGAGCTGGCCGATTCGGCGGGCATTATCCTGCTCGCGCCCAGCTCGCGGCGGCAGACCTGGGACCTGCTGACGGGAGGCTTCGGTCCGGACGTGGCCGTGCTGGACGATGCGCTCCGCCAGACCTTCGACCGGTATGCCGTCGACCCCCATCGCCTCGCCATCGGCGGATTCTCGGACGGGGCTTCCTACGCGCTCACGCTCGGATTGATGAACGGCGACATGTTCACCCACATCCTGGCCTACTCGCCCGGGTTCATGGCCCCCATGGACCAGCGGGGCTCGCCGCGGGTCTACATCTCCCACGGAACGAACGATTCGGTGCTCGCCATAGACCGGTGCAGCCGCCGGATCGTCCCACAGCTTCAGCGGGCGGGCTACGATGTAACGTATCGCGAGTTTATGGGGCCGCACACGGTACCGCCGGAGATTGCACGGGAATCTTTGAGCTGGTTGCTTGGCGCACCGGTAAAGCAGAGCTAGAAGCCACCCTTATCATTGCTGCCGGCTGCTTGGAGAGCATCCGCGCGATTCATTTCCAGAGCCTCTTCCAGGGCGGGCCGGCGGGCACATTGCGGGAACATGCGTCCCCGGCCCAACCGTCGCACCGAGCGGGGAAAGTGCTCACGCCGGACACCCGCGCTCAAGACGGAAGTGCCCGCCTGGATGTTCCCCGCCGGACAGAACTCATGCCCAATTGCCCCTCCAACGCAACGCGCGCGCTGCTGGCCCCGGCCTGGATGCTCGCGGCGGCCGGCCTCGTGGGGCTCGGGATGCGGCTGGGCGGCTCCGCGGGCCACGCCGACGGGATGCCGCCCGCCATGGCCACCGCGGAACAGCGCCGGATATACTCCACGCCGGCAGGACTTTACAGGCGTGCCGACATCCGCGCGAACGGCGCGGCACCCGCTTCCGAGAAGTACCGCGGGCAGATGCCCCACCACGACATGCACCCCAGGCCGGGTGACGTCATCTGCCCGATCACCGCGACAAAGGCCGACCCACGCTTCGCCTGGACCGTGGAAGGCAAACAGTACCTCTTCTGCTGCCCGGCCTGCATCGACGAGTTCGTGCAGCGCGCCAGGACGAACTCCACTTCGATCCGCCCGCCCGAGGGCTACATCGAGCGATGAACCAGTCCGCCCTGCACCCGGCCGGACCGGCGGCGTCCCATATCGCTGGCTTGTGGTGGTACCTGTTCACGGTCTCGGCAGTCGTCTTTGCCGCCACCATGGGGCTGCTGATAGTGGCGGTAGTGCGGAGGCCTCGTGAAGCGCCGGGGCCCCACAGCGGGACCGGCCTCGTGCTCGTGGGCGGCATCGTGCTGCCCGGCATCATCCTGGTGATCACTCTGTTCATCTCTCTCAGCACGACCATGGCGCTCAAGAACCCGGCGCGGGGGCTTACCGTTCAGGTCATTGGGCACCAGTGGTGGTGGGAGGTGAGATACCCGCAGCAGGGCATCGCAACCGCCAACGAGATCACCGTTCCGGCAGGCAGGCCGGTGCGCCTGGAGCTGGATTCCGTGGACGTGGTGCACAGCTTCTGGGCGCCCAGCCTCAACGGTAAGATGGACCTGGTGCCGGGCCATCCGAACACGTTCTGGATATCAGCGGACCATCCCGGCGTCTACCGGGGCCAGTGCGCCGAATACTGCGGGCTCCAGCACGCGCACATGGCCTTTGAAGTGCACGCCCTGTCGCCGGACGCGTTCCAGCAGTGGCTGGCCTCGGAGCAGCAGCCTCACACGCAGTCGGCAGATCCCGCCATCGCGCGCGGCAAGCAGGTCTTCTTCGGCGCCGCCTGTAAGGACTGCCATACCATCTCCGGCACCGCCGCGCACGGTAAGATCGGTCCGGACCTCACGCACGTGGCGAGCCGCCACACCCTCGCCGCCGGCACGCTGCCGAACACGCCGGGAACCCTGGAGGGCTGGATCTCCGACTCCCAGTCCATCAAGCCCGGCAACAAGATGCCGCGCACCTTCCTTAAGCCGGAAGACCTGCATGCCGTACGCGCCTACCTGGAAACGTTGAACTGACCATGGCGCTTACGGTGGATCGGCCAAAGGAGGCCCCGTCAGCGCCTAATCCGTGGGAGAACCCCAAAGGCTGGATGGGCGTGCTCTGCACCATCGACAACCAGTCCCTGGGGAAGATGTTCATGGGTACGGCCGTGGCGTTCTTTCTTCTGGCAGGGCTGATGGCCGTGCTCATGCGGACTCAGCTTGCTTCGCCGGAGAACCACTTCCTGGGGCCGGAGGTGTACAACCGCCTCTTCACCATGCACGGCTCGACCATGATGTACCTTGTGGTGGTGCCGTTCCTGGAGGGGCTGGGCATCTACCTCCTGCCCATGATGCTCGGCTCCCGCGACGTCGCGTTCCCCTACATCACCGCCTTCAGCTACTGGACCTACCTGATGGGCGGCATCACCTTCTATGGCAGCTTCCTGACCGGCGGGGTGCCGAATGTGGGCTGGTTCGCCTACCCGCCGCTGGCCGGCCCGAACTACTCCGGCATCGGCACCGACTTCTGGTCGCTGGCGCTTACGCTCGTCTCCGTGGGCGACCTGGCGGCCGGCGCGGGGCTCACGGTGAGCGTGATCAAGCTGCGCGCTCCCGGCATGTCCATCAACCGGATGCCGCTCTTTGCGTGGACGTGGCTGGTTACGGGCGTGATGATCACCTTCGCCTTCACCACGCTTTTCTGCATCACCACACTCATGCTGCCCCTGGACCGGTCCATCAATACGCACTTCTTCGACCCGAACCACGGCGGCAGCACCCTGCTCTGGCAGCACCTGTTCTGGTTCTTCGGCCATCCGGAGGTCTACATCATGTTCATCCCTGCCACCGGGATCGTTTCTTCCGTGCTGCCGGTCTTCGTCCACAAACCCATCGTCGGCTACACCTACATCGCAGTGGCCATCGTTATCACCGCCTTCGTAAGCTTCGGGCTCTGGGTCCACCACATGTTTGCAACGGGGCTTCCATGGCTTTCCATGAGCTTCTTCACCGCCGCCAGCCTCATGATCGCCATCGCCAGCGGCATCCAGGTGTTCGCGTGGATCGCGACGCTCTGGGGTAGCCGGCCGCGCCTGACTGTCCCCATGCTCTATCAACTGGGCTTTGTTGCGCTCTTCGTGGTAGGCGGACTGACGGGAGTGATGGTCGCCATCGTGCCGTTCGATTGGCAAGTCCACGACACGTACTTCCTGGTAGCGCACTTCCACTACGTGCTGATTGGCGGCGTGGTCTTTCCCACGCTGGGCGGCATCTACTACTGGCTGCCCAAGATGACGGGCCGTATGCCGAGCGAGCGGCTGGGTCACTGGAGCTTCTGGCTGGCCTTTATCGGCTTCAACGTGGCGTTCTTTCCCATGCACCTGATGGGATTCGCCGGGATGCCTCGCCGCGTCTACACCTATGCGCCGGGGCTGGGCGTGAGCGGCTACAACTTGACCTCTACCATCGGGGCATATATCGTGGCCACAGGTTTCCTGCTGTTCGTGCTGAACGCCTACCTGAGCGCGCGTACCGGTACGCGCGCCGAGCCGGATCCGTGGGCGGCCGACTCCCTGGAGTGGCTGCTGGCGTCGCCGCCTCCCAACGACAATTTCCGCACGCCGCCCATCGTCCACAGCCGGCACCCGCTCTGGTCGGAGCGCTCGGCCGAGCTGGGCAGCCCGGACGAGATGCGGGTGCGGGAAGCGATCCACGATACGCCGCGCGGCTGGCGCATCGCCCTCTCGACCACCGTGCTCAACGCGCAGCCGGAGGCGCTCCAGCCGTGGCCCAAGCCCAGCATCATTCCTTTCGCCGCGTCGGCCACTCTGACGGTGCTGCTGCTGGGCTCCATCGCCAAGTCCAACGCCATGATGCTGGTAGGTACGCTCGCGACGCTGCTGATCGTGGCGCGATGGTTCCGGCCGGAGGACGAGCTGCTGGACACACTGCGGGACAGCGGCCTGGAGGAGAAGGCTGGCCTGCCGCTGGTGACGAGCGGTCCCAAGACGATGGACTGGTGGGGAATGCTCTTCTGCTTCGCGGTGCTGGGCGTGGTGTACGGCAACTTCCTCTACTCTTACTTCTACATCCGGCTGTACTCGCCGTCGTGGCCGCAGGGTCACATCGCGAGGCCGGATCTCTTGGCCGGGGCAGTGCCCTACGGGCTCCTGGCGGCGAGCATCGTGCCGCAGATGATGGCCAGCCGCGCCTTCCACGCCGACAATGCCATTCGCGCGAAAGCGGGACTGGCGCTGAGCACTTGCCTGGGCGCCATCGTGTTCGCACTGCTGTTCATGGGGCTGCACAGAATGAAGTTCCACTACGACACCAACGCCTACGGATCACTCATCTTTGTGATGACGTGGGTGCTGGCGGGTAACATCGCGGCGGCGTGCGGGGTGAATGTGGGGGCGCAGCTCCGGCTGTGGCGCGAGGGCACGCGGAAGGATAGATACGTGGCGCTCCAGGTGGAGCGCGCCGCCTACTTCTGGGCGCTGACGGTGGGGATAGGAGTTCTACTCTATCTGGTGCTGTATGTATCGCCGTACCTTTGAGGGTTCAGGGTTCGGGGTTCAGGAGTCGGAGATCCGGGTCCGAAGCGCAAGCCGGAGGTGAGCGATGGCGAGTGAACACAAGAGTCCGGATTCATCCTTCATCCCTCATCCTTCATCCCTGCCGTCGCAGGACGTCCCGGTGAGCCCGCGCATCCTCTGGTTCAGCCAGTTGGGCGGCGCGGTGGCCTGGGTGCTGCACCTGACCGGTTCCTACTCCGTCGGCGAGTGGGGCTGTGCCAGCCCGTTTGCGCGGGACCAGTTCCTCTCATTGACTGGACCAGTCTGGCTGCTCTTCGTGGTGACGGCGACAGCCATGGCTCTGGCGCTGGCCGCCGCGTGGACCGGCCATCGTGCCGAGGCGGAGCTACGCGCAAAGGAGCGCTTCCCGGGGCGAGTGGGCGAGACACGACACCCTGGGATCTATATGGCGAGATCCGGCCTTATGACCAGCGGACTGTTTGCGTTCATTATCCTGGTGCAGTCCGTTCCGACGTTCTATTTCTTGCGGAGCTGTTAGTGGCTACGATCTACGGTGTAGGCATACCGTGGTTCAACTGAGTGGGAATACAAGTGTTTAGAGTGTGGACGGCGTGGGACCTGGATCCGACGCTGCTTCTGGGGCTGGCGCTGCTCTGGTGGCTCTATGGTCGCGGCCTATTGGAGCTCTGGACGAGGGCCGGCGTGGACCACGGCGTCTCCCGCAGCCATGCCTGGGCCTTCCTCGGCGCCATGGCCGCGCTGCTCCTGGCGCTCGTGAGTCCCCTGGACGGGCTGGCGGAAGACCTCTCTTCCGCGCACATGGCCCAGCACATGCTGCTCATGCTGGTGGCTGCGCCGCTGCTGGCCATGGCCGCACCGCTACCGGCCCTTCTGTGGGGTCTGCCGCCAGTAGCACGCAAGATGCTGGCCCCCGCAATCCAGCGGCTCGAGACACTCAAGTGGGCCTCGTACCACGCATTCCAGCCTCTGTTGGCCTGGTGGCTCTTCACGGGGACGCTCTGGATCTGGCACGTGCCGCGCCTGTATCAGGCGGCGCTGCGCAGTCCTGTGCTCCACGATCTGGAACACCTTTCATTCCTGCTGACCGCCTATCTCTTCTGGCGCATAGTGCTCGATCCGGCTGCGCGAAGCCGGATGAACCGAGGTGCAGGCGTGATCTACTTGTTCGCCGCCTGTCTACAGGCGGGCGCGCTGGGGATCTTTCTTACACTCTCGCCTTCCGTCTGGTACCCGGCCTATGCCTCGAGGGTCGCGGCGTGGGGCCTCACTCCCCTGGAGGACCAGCAGCTTGCCGGACTGATCATGTGGGTACCCGGCTGCGCCATCTACGCCGGGGCCGCGGCAGCCGTGTTCGCCGCGTGGCTCCGGGAGCCTGGCTTGGCGGATGAGGGGGTGAGAGGGTGAAAAGGGTGAGGGGGTGACAGTGGGCACGCCACAAGAGCGGACATCGTGGGCACCGCTCCTAATTGGCCTCGGAGCTGTTGCACTAGCGTCCATGGCCGCGATCCTGGCGCTGCGACACTGGGTCCGTCCGGAATCCGGCCTCTCACCTCTCACCTCTCACCTCTCACCTGAACCACCCCCTCACACCTCGCCGCCTCCGGACCCGAAGGAAGAGCATGAGCGGTCGGCAACCGGCAGCAGGCTCTCGGTGCTGCTGGCGGGGAGCGGTTTCGCTTTGCTGGCGCTCCTGGTGGGCTCCCTGGCGCTGGGTGGACTGCAGCGGCATCCGGCGCCGCCCCTGTGGCAGGTGCCAGGCGGCAGCTCAGACCGGGGCAAGCAGGCCATCCGCCGCTACGGGTGCGGCGGGTGTCACACCATCTCGGGAATCCCGGAGGCGGCTGGACGCGTAGGGCCGCTGCTGCTGGACTTCCGCCGGGAGGCCTACATCGTGGGCCGGCTGCCGAACGTCCCCCACTACCTGGTGATATGGCTTCAGAATCCCCAGCAGTACGAGCCGGGCAGCGCCATGCCCAACCTCGGTATCCCCGAATCCGATGCCCGCGATATAGCAACCTACCTGTACGGAAACCCCTAGAGCTGGCCTACCGCGGCGGATACACACGCCGAAGGTAAGTGATAATGGCCCAGCGGTCCTGGGCGGTGGTGAGGTTGCGAACGGAGTGCCAGTCCTCGGGCAGGTACTCGGCGGCCTCCGGCGTGGGAGTGGAGCGGATGCCGGCGGTGATCTGGTAATAGAGCCGGCCGTCTGAAGAGCTGGGGACGCGCGCGGCCAGGTCCGGCGGCTTCGGGATGTACGCCTCCCCTACCGGGCCCATGCCTTTTCCCGGTTCCCCGTGGCACATGGCGCAGTTCACGGCGTACGCCTTCTGTCCCTGAGCCACGACGGTGGCGCCGCCCGCGAGCGGGTTTGGAATTATATCCACTACGGGCGGAACCGGCTCTCCGGCAGCCCCAACCGGCGGCAGGTCGGGTCCGGAGGCAGCGAGCATCCCTCTTGCAACGGTTCCAGTCGGGACGGTCTGACGAGTCGGACCGACCTCACTGGTCGGGCTGCCCGGAGGTGGGGCGTAGCCGGTGGAGGACGTGGCGTAGGACCGCATCTCCGCGGGCGGCAGTTCCATACCCAAGTAGACCGCCCAGCCGGCCGAAATCAGCGCCAGCACGAGCAGCGCCGCAAGTGCCAGGATGATACGCAGGTTGCGGACCTGCTCCTCCCCTACCGATGGCATGACCAGCACTCCACACTCGCCTTCGCCGCCCGATGGCACTGCAGGCACCAGCCCATGGTGAGCGGGACCGCCTGCTGGAGACGGTCGTACTGCTCCACCTGGCCGTGGCAGACGTCGCAGCCCAGCCTTGCCGTCACGGTGTGCGCGCGGTGGCTGAAGAACACGTGCGCAGGCAGCTTGTTGACTCGCTCCCACGGGATGGGCGCTCCCATCTCCCAGTAGCTCCGCAGCTTCCAGATCTCCGTGAACTCCGGGATAACCACCCGGTGGCAGATCATGCATAGCCGCGCGCTCGGCATCCCGGCGAAGTCCGCCGACTGCGCCGTCCGGTGGCAGAAGAGGCAGTTGATGTGCCGCTCACCGGAGTGGATGCGATGGAAGAAATCGATGGGCTGCCTGGGAGGAGGAGGATCCGCCGCACGGACGAGCCCGCTCACCACCAGCAGCCCCGCCAGCGGCACGCCGGTCCCGAGCGCAACGACGCGGGTGGGCAGCATCACACTACTACTCCGCGGACAGCAATGGCTTCGGCAAGGAGCGGGTCGCCTTCCGGAAGCGGTCCGTACCGCCGCAATACCCACAGGTACGGGGTGACGGCCAGGACACAGCAGACGAACATCACTCCAGCGAGGATCATTGCGACCGTGAGGCGAGGCATTACGCGCAGTGGCGGCATGACCTCCAGAACCCGCTGCAATAGCACTCCGAGAGTCGCGAGAACGCCAATGGCCGCGAGGGCAGCCGGAGAGCGCTTGAGACCGCGGCTGAGGAGCAGCACTCCCGGCACCAGGAATGAGCAGAGCATGGCCGCCCAGGCGATGGCCGTCCACGGGGAGCCGTGCCACCGCTCCAGGTGATGGCGGGCCTCATCCGGCAGGTTGCCCATCCAGAAGACAAAGTAGTCGCACCACCAGAGGTAGCCCACAAAGAGCGAGAAGCCCCAGAAGAGGTTGCCCAGGTCCAGGAAGTACCGCTGCGCCAGGGCCTCCCGAAGCCGGTCCGTTCCGGCCTTCCGAGCCACGGCGGCGGACACCGCCGTCGCACCCAGGGCGGAGTCGAAGCAGCCTGCCAGGTAGAGCAGCGGATAGGACGTACTGTGGTAGCCCATCTCCTGTGCCATCACAAGGTCCACCGCCAGCAGGCCGAATGCCGGGAAAAAGCAGATCACGATAGCCACAGAGAGCGCGCGGAGCGTGACCTCGCGGTCCGGATGGCGCGTGGAGATGACCAGGAAGGCCAGGCTGAGCACTGTCATAAGGAGAAGCGCCGCGCCATCCCGCAGGAATAACGGCCCTACTCGCAGCCACGAGCTGCGCTCCGGGGGCCAGGGGAAGAGATAGTGCCGGCCGAGCCACAGGACGGTCAGGAGGAGGAGGGACACGGGCAGGAACGCCGCCCAGGCTGCGGCGAGCCGCTGGACGGTCCGCCCCCATCGCGCGCCGGTGAGGTGGAAGGAGGCGGCGAGCACCACGCCGCCCTGCGCCAGCCCCGTCCAGAAGAGGAAACTCACCAATACGGCTGCCCACGCCGCAGCTACCACGGGACCTCTCCCAGCACACCGCGATCCTCGCGCCGTACCTCCTCTACCTCCAGCGCCCCCGCTTCTTGAAGCGCGCGCGCCGCGCGCGCTTGATCTTCGGGCGTGGGCACGGAGCGGATCAGCAGGCCAAAGGTGTCCACCCCGAACGACTGGCGGTAAGCAGCACTGGGCGTGAGTCCCGGCAGCCTGGCGAACCACAGCAGCCCGGCTATCGCGCCGAAGGACGCCAGCAGGATGGCTATCTCAAACGCGATGACCAGGAACGGAGGCAGTGAGACAATGGGCTTACCTCCCGTCACGAGCGGGTAGTCCTCCGACATCCAGATGCACATGGCAAGTCCGAGCAGTCCGCCGGCGATGCCCCCTCCCAGGGAGAGCCCGCGAACCCTGCTCGCGGGCGGCAGGACCGCGTCAACCGTAGTCCTATCGCCCATTGGCAGGAATACCTCCACGTCCGCCATATCGCGATCTTGCGCATGTCGCACGGCCGCAGCCAGTGCGTCCGCCGAACCAAACCGGCCCAGCACCCCTTCGTACTCGCCTGTCATATCCGCTAGCCCGCCTCCGCTGCCCGGATGGCCCGCTTCTCCCGGTGCTCCGTCAGGTAGTCGCGTTGGATGTCGGCGATGGGGATGACCGGCACGTACCGGACGAAGAGCAGGAAGCAGAAGAGGAACCATCCGAGGCTGCCGGCGCAGATGCCCACCTCCACCGGCCGGAAGTGATAGTCGGATGTTGCCCATGCGGAGGGCAGGTAGTCTCGCGCCAGGCTCGCCGCCACGATGACGAACCGCTCCAGCCACATCCCCACGTTGATCAGGATGGCGATCACAAAGAGCGCCGGCGGACTGCGCCGGACCGACCGAAAGGCCAGAGCGAGGGGCACGAGGCTGTTGCAGACCGTGAAGGTCCAGAACTGGACGGAGAACGGTCCGAATGCCTTGTACTGCAGGTTGATCTTCTCTATCTCGTTCCGGCCGTACCAGGTCAGAAAGTACTCGAGCACGTAGGAGAAGGTAACCAGCAGCGACATCATCAGCACCAGCTTGGCGATCTTGTCGATCTTCTCCTGGGTGACGTACTGCTTGAGGCCCAGGAGAGACCGCATCGGGAGCACCAGCGTGAGCACCATGGCCAGCCCGGAGAAGATGGCCCCGACCACAAAGTAGGGCGGAAAGATGGTGGAGTGCCAGCCCGGCACGATCGCGAGCGCAAAGTCCCATGCGACGTCCGAGTGGACCGAGATGACCAGCGGCGTTGCCAGTCCCGCCAGGATGGAGTAGCAGAGGAGATAGTGCTTCCACTGCCGGCCGCGCCCTTCCCATCCCAGCGAGACGAGGCCGAAGAGAGTCCGCTTCCAGCCCCGCGCGCGGTCCCGCACCACCGCGGCGTCCGGCAGAATCCCCAGCCAGAAGAAGAGGAGCGAAACGATGAGGTAGGTCACCACCGCGAAGACGTCAATGATCAATGGTGAGCGGAAGGTGACCCACAGGCCCCGCTCATTGGGATAGGGCAGCAGCCAGTAGGCCCTCCACGCGCGCCCAAGGTGGAGGACGGGAAACAGGGCCGCCGTGACGATGGCGATGAGGGTCATGGCTTCCGCCGCCCGTGAAAAGGCCGAGCGGAACGGTGCGCGGAAGAGGAACAGGATGGCGGAGATCATGGTTCCGGAGTGGGCGATGCCTATCCACCAGACGAACGAGGCAATGTAGGTGGCCCACATCATGGGATACTGCAACCCCGTCACCCCCATGCCCTCCCGGAGCTGGGTAAACCAGGCTGCGAGGCCCCACAGCATCAACAAGACGCAGGCGGCCAGCGCGATCAGGTACCCGAGCTTGCCACGGCCCATGCGGGAGAGCGCGTCCTCCGCCACCTCCCGATAGCGGTCCCGGAGCTTCTCCTCCTCCGCCTCCCGCGCCTCTTCGGCGACCCTCTCCGCCGGTTCCGCGGCGCTCATGCCCGCTGTCACCTTGTCACCCGGTCACCTTGTCAGGGGTTTCCGCCCGTACGCGCGCCAGGTAGGTGACATTGGGGTAGGTGTTCAGGTCGCCGAGGGCGGCGTATCCCCGCAAACTGTCCGCCAGTTTGCGCACCCGGCTGTTGGGGTCGTTCAGGTCTCCGAAAACGATGGCATCCGTCGGGCAGGTCTGCTGGCAGGCCGTCTGGATCTCGCCATCGCGGATGGGCCGCTGCTCGGCCGCGGCGTCGATCCGCGCCCGGCGAATGCGCTGGATGCAGAAGGTGCACTTCTCCATTACGCCCTTGGCGCGGTGGATCACGTCCGGGTTGAGCTGCTGGTCCAGGGGCGACGGGAAGTCATAGGTGAACCAGTTGAACCGCCGGACCTTGTACGGACAGTTATTGGAGCAGAACCGGGTTCCTACGCAGCGGTTGTAGACCTGCTCGTTGAGGCCCTCGCGGTCGTGCATGGTCGCATTCACGGGGCAGACGTACTCGCAGGGCGCGTTCTCACACTGCTGGCAGAGCATGGGAACAAAGACAGTGGGGGGAGCGTAGTTCTCCACCCGCAGCCAGGACATTTCGCGGCCGCGGGAGCACTCTTCCCGGCCGACCACGGGCACGTTGTTCTCCGCGTGGCAGGCGGCCGCACAGGCATTACAGCCGATGCACCGGTCGAGGTCGATAGCCATGCCCCAGTGGCGCGGGCCCGGCGGGGTGTAGTGGTAGAGGGAGGGGCGTTGCTCCTTATGGCGAGGACCCATCTGGCGGGCTTCGGTTAGCACCATGTCTCGAGCAATTTCCTCCCCTGCCTGACCGCGGTAGGTCTGAAGCGTCACCACCCGACGGCGGGCCGGGAGTCGCGCGACCGTGACCTGCTGCCCGGAGAGCAAAGGTCCTCCGCCGCGGCCGGCCACAGTGGTCAGCGCCATGGCGTTGACGCCAATGCCCATGGCATAACGCCCGTAGGCCGTATGCCCCTGGCCCAACTGCACCGCCACGGCATCCGGGTGCACGCGGTTCGTAACCAGTGCTGGGATCTCCAGCCGGCCGTGCTCGTTGGAGAGGAGCAGCACGTCATCTGATTGTATGCTCAGCCGGGCCGCCGTTTCCGGATGGATCTCCGCCCAGCTTCCCCACACCGCCTTGCTCATGGGCTCCGGCACCTCCTGCGCCCAGGGCCGGTTGGCGTTCCGCCCGTCATAGAAGTGGAGGCTTGGGTAGAGGTGAAGAGCGAGGGATGAGGGATGAGGCGCGGGCGGAGTCGTGAGTCGGGAGTCGGAAGTCGTGAGACCGGAAGCCGGCTGACCGACGACTGATGACTGATGACCGACGACTGTTGACTGTGGGCTATGGGCCGTGCCCCACACGCCGCCCCGCTCCACGGCGGCGCGCCAGGCGTCGCCGGCGAGGCCGAGGTCATGCTGCAGGTAGGTGTGAAAGTCCGCGGCGCCGAGGTCGTGGCCGAGGTGCCGGGCAGCGGAGAGCAGTAAGTCGCCGGTCTGACGGGTGCTGAAGACGGGCGCGACGAGCGGCTGCAGGATTCCGGTGACGTCCGGACGGGGGCTGTACGCGCCCCAGGACTCCAGGGGCCGGTGATCCGGCAGGAGCAGAGAGGCTAGCGAAGTAGTCTCGTCCAGGTAGCTGGAGAAGCTCACAACCTCCGGGACGTGCCCTATCGCCTGCGCGGCGCGCGCGCCGGGGGGCAGGCTGTAGACAGGGTTCGCCTCGTGGATCAGGAGCAGGCGGACCCCGCCGGAGCGCATCTGCTCCAGCAGCCCCAGCATCTCCTCATGCCGCGAGGCACCGCTCAGCGCGTGCGGCCTGTCCAGCATATAAGTCCGCCCCACGTTGCCCGCAACCTCGTTCATCACGAGCGCGGCGCGGCAGGAGGCGCGGTCGCCCGCGCCGAGCGGTGGGATTGCCAGGGACGGCAGGTTGGAAGCGAACTCCCGCGCCAGCCGCTCCACGGTCGCGGAATCGAGGCCGGCCACGGAGGCGAGAGTCCCCACATCCGTAGATTCAAAGTCGCCCAGGGCGCGCTCTCCGGCAATGGCTCCGGCCAGCGCCATGGCTGCCCACCCTTCCGCGCCGGGCCGCACGGGGATCCACTCGTCCGCATTCGCGGCGGTTAGCGACAGCCGGGGACCGATAAACACATATCGGCCGTTGTGCTCGCCCCGCAGCCTCGCCTGGCGCCATGCGGAGAAGTCGCGGGCGTACTGGACGTTGCTGACCCACGTCTCCAGGAAGTCGGCGCCAAAGCAGAGGATCATGTGTGCTGCCGCGATGCGCAGGTCCGGCACTATGCCGTGGTGGGTGTCTCGCAGCGCCTCGTACGCGAATGGCTCGTACCGAAGCCGCGTGTGGTTCGGAGCGACCGAGGCCAGCCACGTGTCGACCAGGCGGTCGAACGGCCCTGTCTCCAGCCGCCCGATCCAGGCCACGCGCCCGCTCGCGCCGCTCGCCAGCGCTTCCACGAGCCGCCGCTCCGCCTCGTCCCACCCGATGGGCCGGAGCCGGCCGTAGGGGTCACGCGCCAGGGGCTGGCGGATCCGGTCCGGGTTATAGACGTCCTGGAGGGCCGTTTGGCCCCGCAGGCAGAGGGCGCCGCGGTTGATGGGGTGGTCCGGGTTGCCCTCTACCTTGTACACGCGGCCGTCCCGCGCGCGGCCGATCATCCCGCAGCCGGCGGGGCACTCCCGGCAGACCGTGGCGAACTCCGCCGATACTCCGGGCTCGATGACCTCCGGCTGCACCAGGTAGGGGATAAGCTGGTCCTGCCCTCCGGAAGCGCAGCCGGCGAGCGCGCCCGCCCCGGAGAGCCCGATCAGCTTGATGAAGTTGCGGCGGTTTACCGGCATTGCACGTGCGCGGCCCGCGGACGTGCCGGGCCGCTACGTGCTAGTCGTGCCCGCCCCCACGATGGTTCCCCGGACTGTCCGGCGGTCCGATGGCTACTTGTGAGGCCGGAGCTCCAGCGTGAGCTCGGCGGGGACGAAGGGGGTGAGGGCAGCGGACGTGGAGGAGGGGCCGCGTTTGACGGTGATCGTCTGCGCCTCCGTGCTGGTGACCATCACCGAAACGGAGTCGCGAGTGTAGGCGGTGACGGTAGCCTTCACCTCCCACTCCGGGCAGAGCACCGTCACGTCGTACGGGGCAAGACGCATTCCGGGAGACGGAACGTGGAAGTTGGCGGGCAGCGCAATCTGCTCGGCGCGAACGGCGGCGCGATAGGCGTCCTCCGGCTGGGCTGCCGCGAATAGCCTCTCGGCTTCGCGCACTGCCTCGTCCGCCGGCGCGGGCTGTGGGGCGCGCTGCCGCCGCCGGTTCAGCGAGGACAGGATGTCCGCCGCGTCCTGCCAATCCTCAATGGCCACGCTGCGAGCGCGCTCCAGCCGGATATCCGCCTCCAGGCGAGCAGCCAGCGCGCCGTCTGCCGCCGCCTTGAGCGGCACGCTCGCTCCGCCGGGCGCCTCCACGCTCAGCAGGTACTTCCTGCCCGGCTCCTGCCGGTACAGCGTGGGCAGAAGGAGCATCCAGTGGTCGCCCTCAGCCGCCGGAACCTGCGTGACGGTAACGGAAGGCTCCGCGCCATCCGACGGCCGGACCCGGACCCTCAGGAGCTGCGGAGCGGCCTTCGCATCTGCCGGAAACAGGTCGACGCAGTTCACGCCGAACGCATCCTCCGGCGCGGCGTATTTCCGGGTGAGTGGTCCCTTCGGCGCGGGCATGGCCGCCGGCCATGCCGGCCCGGACGGTGTGTCGATGCTGTCCGCGAATGCCTTGAGCGCCGCGGCCATGCCCGGCCGGACGGACCAGTTGTAGAGCGTTGCAAAGCGCGCCCCACAGGCGTATGCGGCCCGCAGGCAGGCGGTAAGCTGCGGCTCGGCGGCACCGGAGCACTCCAGGTTCGGCAGCGCAATGCGGCCCCGCTCCCGCTCCTTCAATAGCCAGGGCAGCATGGCCGCACCGGACCAGTACTCGCCTCCGCTGTGCCCCTCTTCCACGTACCCTACCTCCAGACCAGGATGGTACGGGCTCACCTCCTTCAGCGGAAAGAGCGGCATGGCGTAGGGCTCAGTGAAGAGGTTGCAGCGGGTCAGGTCCTGGGCGAAGGAGGGGCCACCGGGTCCCAGGTGGATGGCTTCGGCCGGCACGGCATCGGACATCCAGGAGATGATGCGCTGCTGCTGGCGCGCGAGGTTCTGGTGCAGCCACCATCGCTCCGTACGGTCCAGTCCGTCGCGCGGGTCCAGGTACACTCCATCCCGTTGGGCATCGGCCACCACAAAGGGGTTGAAGTCCGCCATCAGGTGCGTCCGCGGCACGCCCCCATTCTTTGCGGTGTAGGCGCGGTCGTCCACTCCCTGCGCCCAGTAGACCGTCTCCTCGCCGGTTGAAAGCTGTGGTGGGAAGAGGCGGCCCTTGCCCCGATTGATCAGCCGCTCGCGCGCCGAGAACCAGGCGGTGAGCGCCTGCGTCAGCCGGATGCGCCGGAGCTGGTTCAGGCGCGGATGGTTGAACGTCAGCCACGGCGTGTCGCCCCAGCGGTTCGGAACGGTGAGGCCGAACCGCACGTCGAACCGGTCGCCCATCAGGGCCTTCAGGCCGGCATCCTCCACCTTATTGTCCGGATCGAATGTGATCTGCTGGTAGGGCAGGTCCGTGAAGGTCCCGCCCGCCCCGTCGGAGATACCCTTCGGGCTGCCTCCCCAGTGGACCTGGAAGGCGATCCGGAGCGGCACCCCGGACTGAAGCGCCATAGCGGCCAGCCGGTCTATCTCCAGCTCATTTTCTTTCGCATTCCGGATGCAGAAGTTGTAGAGCACCGCCGTCTGCGGATCCAGGTAGCGGCTGGCCGGGATCATCCTGGCGAGCGCGTTCGCCTCCGCCGTATCGATGTGGTAACCGTGCTCCTGGCGCGACAGGAGCGCCAACCCCATGGGACCCGCTGCGGGCGGCGATTTAGGCCCCGATTCAAGGCGGGCGTAGACGCGCAGGGTGGATACGGTGACGGGCGCCCGGGAGTCGGCGGCCGCGTCCACTTCAACCTCTGCGTGACCGAAGTGGGCAGAAGGTACGGGCACAAAGTAGGAGCGGGAGACACCGCCTCCGGGGTCGGTTTCCACCACGGAGGCGGCGGGAGAGCCGTTCAGAAGGACCGTCCAGCCGGCGCGCTGGCCGTACTCCTTTACGGGAGCGGAGACGGTGAGGAGCAGGGTGGCGCCGGCTTGCGCGCGCAACCGGGCGCGGAGGCTGCCTCCGGGCTGGAGTCTCGCTCCCCCCACAGGCACCGTCCGCGCGCCTACCAGCTCCTGCTGCCAGTGGATATCGCCCTTCTCCACCCGCACACGGTGCGCCGTACGCGCAGTGGCATTGGTGAGGTCCAGGTTGTCCAGCACCGTCTGCGCACGGGCGGAGCCGGCAGTTAGAAGGAGCAGAATTCCGATGGCGTAAGGGCGGGCCTGTATGGCCGCCCACTGCCGGCGTCGAGGGCGGCCATACAGGCCCGCCCTTACACGGGACTTGCGAGTCACTGCTTCTTCTTCGTGTTCGACTTGGGGATGAGCGAGTCGTCCGGCTTGCGGAACGGCGTCTTGTCGGAGACGGCGGCGAGGGGCGGCTTGGTGATTCCCTCGGGCGTGAACGGAAGTCGCGTCACGATGAACGAGTCCAGGGTGAGGAAGTACCTGCCCGTACCGGGCGCCTGGTCCGTGACCCGGAGGGTAAGGGTGTGGTCTCCCCGCTTCAGCCGGAGACGGCCGAGCCGCATCCAGACCAGTCGATCGCCCAGGTAGGGCGTCCCCACCTGCACGGCCTCGGCGCTCGTCTGCGGCTCCATCGTGTCTACCGCCCACGCGAATGGCGAGGTCTGAGCGCCTGGAGGTGTACAGGAGACCCAAACGGTATACATGTCATCCGCTGGCACGGAAAAGCTGTACTGGGCGCCGTAACCCTCGGCCGGCGGTCGGATGGCGGTGTTGAGCGCTAGACACGCCCCTCCGGAAGCCGCATCGTCCGGAGTTACCTCGCTGAAGCTGTGGGGCTCGGCCCTCTCCGCTTCTATCCATGTGTAGGGCTGGATGGCGCCGCCCAGGCTGTTGAGCGCCTCCGCCACTCCCATAAACGCGGCCTTGGGGGCCCTCTGGTATATCCGGGCGGCCGTGCTGAGCCGAAAGCGATACTGCTCCGCGGGAATCTTCTGCGCGTCCGCCTGGGCTATCAGCGCCTGGAACTGCTTCATCACGTCCTCGACCGCTTCAGTCGGGAACACCTCTTCGCCCCCGCCGTGGATGACGGCGGGGTGCTCATCCAGCATAAGCGTCAGCGTGCGAGCCTTGGCGTTGAGCTTGAAGGGGATCGGCGTGTCATCCGCCCTGGTTACACGGATGCGGGTCGGGTCCGGCACGACCAGGTGAGTCTCCCGTGGGCCGTGCAGGGACCAGATGACCGCCGCCTCTCCGTCCGGCAGGACGATGGTATACCCGGCGTAAGAAGAGCCGAACTCCAGCAGCCTGCCCGGTGCCATGGAGACGGCCCAGCGGACCCCGGTCGGCCCGACCAGTCCCGGATGAATGATGCCCGCGGCTCCCAACGGATACGGCAGCGTGCGCGGCTCGCTGACGGCAACGTCGCCGTCTCGCTGCAGGCGGTCCGCGTAGCCTTTGAGCCAGCCCATCTGCTCCGGCGAGCGGGTCAGCTCGAAATTCGCGTACTTCGGCTCCGGCAGCACCTGCAGTCCCCAGACGAAGAAGCCCTTCGCGCCGACGCTCCGCAGCATGTCCAGGTCCTGGTCCATGGCGACTTCGGACGGGTAGCCCAGGTGATCCTTGGTCGGGCTGGACGTATCTAGCGTCTCCGTCACGATGAGCCAGGTAGTCCTCGGCGGCGCGCTCGCCTGGCTAAGCGCCGCGTCGGCCCCGCTGTTCACCAGCGTCGTGCCGCGGCCATAGGCGGCGATGCCGAGCCCGTCAAAACCCCCTGCGCGCGCCGGGTTCGTGAAGATGCGATGCTGCTCCGTGTAGGTGTAGATCACCGGCACATTCGCGACTTCGTGCTTCAACAGGTCGGCGGCCGAGTTCATATAGTAACTGATGCCCCGGTCCCGGCAGTCGCGCAGATCGCTCCAGAAGCGGGACTGCTCGCCGTTACCGTCCGTCTGGACCATCTGATTGGTGAGCGAATCGTACATGAAGGCCACGCCGCGGCTGCGCTCCCACAGCGGCACCAGACAGGACGCCTGGTGGAAGTCCTTGACCGCCTCGTGGTCCAGCACGCCCCACTTTCCGAGGAGCTCATCGACGCCCCCGGAGTACTTTTCGCTCAGGTAGGCCTGGAACTCCAGGCGGAACGCGGGCGAATCCGGAACCAGGTCCTCCGTCTCGCCCGGCAGCCCCAGCGCGTGCCCCAGCGGATCCAGGAAGAAGCGGAGCCCAGGCCCGAACTTGACCCTGGCGAGCGTGGTGAGGAGGCGGTCCCGGTATCCGTCGTAACCGGACCACAGGTCCGGCAGGAACCCGGAGCGGGAAGGAGTAAGGGCCTTGCGCGGATAGAGCAGCCCAATGGCTCCGGCCGCGATGGTCCTATCCGCCGACGCTGTGGCAAAACCGTTCCGCACGGGAACAACCCCTGTGCGCAGGATAGCGGACCCCTCTTTGTCCGTGATAACAAACCGGGCCGACTCGGCGTCGGATGCTGCCCACGTGGGATCCACGTCCACGCCCACGTCCTTGACGCGGTAGCTTCCGGGCTTTACCACGGTACCGGTGAGCAGCGTTTTTACCCCCACGCCGAAGGTGATGCCATAGCGGAACCCGTTCGCGTCGAGGTAGTCCGCAAGGCGCTGCCACGCGGACGCGGGCACGTCGACGGCCGACACCACCGGGTCAATGATGAGGTCCTGTACGCCTTTGGACTTGAGCAGGTCCAGCGTCTGCGTGTCCTTGTTCCAGCCCTCCTCGGTCTGCCCTTCCGCCAGATAGTGCGAACAGAACGTGCCGCCCACGGGGATGTAGGGCCTGCTGTCCCAGTTGAGAGCGTGGGTAGGAGTAACGAACCAGGAGTGCTGCGCCCCGGTCTTGTCCGCGAAGACACCCCGGCTCTCCAGCTTCTGAGCGCGAGCGCTTCCGGCAAGCACGAGGAGGACCGGCGCCAGGACGGTCCAGGTCCGGTTATGCATGAAGTTTAGTACTCGCTTACAGGGGAGAAGTAGATAACGCTAACCGTGTCTTCCAGCGAGATCTCGGGGCCGTAAATCCGGCGGAGGAGCTGGAGTACCTCGTCCCGGTTCCGGAACTCGGGGTTTTCCTTGCTGATGTCACGCGGCGACAGGTCAGCTACGAGCTTGACGTCTACGCTATCGATAATGGCGGAGAAGAGCTTCTGGCGCTTACCGTACCGCTGGCCCACCGTGACCCAGACGATCTGTCCCGACTGGTACTTGTTGGTTTTGTCCCCGAGACGGATGGTAGCGGACTTTCGGCCGTTGCGCAGCACGTCTTCGTACAGGTCTGTATAGAAATTGAGAGCGAGCATCTGGTGGTTGCCTTCGGTTGCTTGGAGCGGAGAACCGACCGGGGTGCGGACGAACGCGGCCGAAGGCGCGAACATCCGCGCCTCAGCTTGCTCAGTGTATCACAACGCCCGCGAGGCGTCAACCAGGGCAACCGCGGAGCGCGACATCGAGCGGGCTACTGGACGGAGTCTGAGCCCGAGCTCTGTTCGAGCTCGTCGGCGCGGCGGCGCGCGTCCTGGGCCTCTTCCGGCCGGTCGGAAGACTCCAGCACATCCGCCAGCGCGCGCTGGGTCCTGGCCTCACCCCGACGGTCTCCGATGTCTTTCTGGATGGCGGCAGCCCGCCGGTAGTACCGCACGCAGTCGTCCAACCAGCCCTCGGTGCAGTAGCTGCGCGCTACACGCACCAGCACGCGTGCCTCTCCGGCTCGGTCTCTCGCCGCTCGGCTGGCGTCCAGCGCCTGCTGGTACGCCTCCATGCCGCTCAGGTATCGCCCCGTATGCAGCCTTGAGCTCCCCTCCTCCAGCAGAGACGCAACATCGGGCACTCCTCGTCCGGTGTGTCTGGGTTCGCGCTCCGCGACACGCACCGAAGGCGGTGGCGGTGGGGCCGCTTGCCGGGGCTCAGATCTCTCCCGCCGCCTCACCGGCGGAGCGGGACGCGTGGCAACCCGGATACGGTTTGGCTCCCTTTCCGGTTGGGGCCGGCGTCGCTCGGACGGACGAGATACTTCCGTCGGCCTGACTGGCCGGGCTCCCGCCGCAATATGCGCCGGCCCCGTCCTTCGCGTTGCCTGGGGAACAGATGGCCGAGGCGCGTGAACCGGGACGTGGGCATGGACCGTGCGATTGGTCCCAGTGGTATTCGCCGCTATCTGCTGCGGCTGCTTCCGAGTCGGAACCACGCGCGGCTTAGCGGCCGGCGTCGTCGGCCCCTTGACCACGCGCATCGGAGGCGTTGGCGCATTGGCGACCCGGACAGTCTGCGGCGCCGGCGGTGTGAGCAGGATCCCGGTAGCCAGAATGGCGAGCAGAGCGGTCGCTGCGATGGCCAGGTCTGCCGGCCTCCACCTCAGGCCCTGGTGTACCGGCTCGACCGGCGGACGTTCGAACCGAAGGGTAGGCTCGCGCTTCGCGGCGGCCTGTTCCGCGGCTGCAGCCGCGGCAACGGCTTCTTGCCATGCCAGGTTGGCCTCGCGAACCTTCTCCGCCAGCCGCTCATGGCCCAGTGTATAGCCGTCCCGCTGTGGGCGGATGACTCCGTATAAGGCCAGAATCTCCACTCCGCCGGCTGCCGAGGGCCAGAGGGAGGGCAGAGCCGCGGGCGCGGCGGCGAGGCTGCCCATCCACTCGCGCAGCGCGGACTCCAGCGAGTCGTCCCCCCCAGCAGCCTCCTTGATGGCTTGGTCGTAGTACCGGGAGGGCAGCGTCTCCATATCGCCCACGCGCTCCAGGGCCGGTTCTTCGATCACGGTCTCGCCGGGTGGCAGGCCTCGCCAGAGCAGCATGCTGGCCATCTGGAGCAGCAGAGGATCGGCTTCGCCGTTAGCACCTGAGACACGATCCACAAGCTGCTCGGCCACACCTGTGCCAAACCGTCGGCCCGCGCTCTCCACGGGTACCGTCACTACCTCCAGGGCAGAAGCTCGCCGAAGCGGATCCACCCGGAACCGCGACCATAGCCGGCCAGGCACGGTGGAGGCAAATCCGTCGACCTCGGCACGGTGGGCAGTATCGACTACGAACAGCACGCGCAGGTCCGGATCCTGCGCCAGCGAATCTCGTATCTGGTCGAAGAATCCGCGGCTCTCCTCGCCCTTGAGGTCCGGCAGAGTGAACAGGTCTTCCACGTGGTCGAAGATCATTACATGAACTGCGGAGGATTCGCCCTCCTTGCGCGGCCGGTCCCGCACATAGTCTGGAAGCGTCCCTTCGGACGACTCTGACCAGGTGCTGAGGGCATGGGCGACAAAGGGATTGTTCTCGGAATCGGTGCGCGCGCCGCGGAGGCTAACCACAGGCAGTACGTCGCAGCCCTCTTCCTGGAGCAGCGACAGGAGACGCGCGTTCACGAGAGAGGTCTTGCCGACCCCTGGCTCGCCGTAGGCCACCACCACGCCGCGCAGCTTGATGAGCGTGCGCAGGTTGTCCGCTTCCCGGTCCCGGCCGAAGAACCTGTCCGCGTCGTCCGGCTCATATGGCCTTGGACCGACAAATGGCTCTCCCTCCGTCGCGCCAAACCCCCTATCCGAAGCAACCATAGTCTGCCTTCCTCAACTGATCCCTTCCCGCCCGGGCTGGCGGACATATATCCTCGTTCATGCGCCTGTGCACAATATCGGCCAACCTGGGAGTTTCTCTGGGCAACTTGCAGAAGCCGGGCTCAAGTGCATAGAATCTAGCCCTGTCGGCAGAAGCCGCGCTACTCCCCCGCCGCAAACGCATTTCTGATGAGGTTCACGGTAGCAAGCCCATCTCGTCGAAAAACCACCTCTGCCACGTCGAAGCGGCAGGCGCATTCGCCGGAGGCATGCTCCGCCAGGTACGCCGCCGCTGCTCGGACGACTCGCGCTCGCTTCCGAGCGTCCACTGCCTCTGCCGGCGCGCCGTATCCCCGTCCGCGCCTGGTCTTGACTTCCGCGAACACGAGCGTATCGCCATCCCTGGCCACGATGTCCAGCTCGCCCCAGCGGCAGTGGTAGCGGGTCTCCAGCACCTCCCAACCCAGCGCCCGGAAGTGCGCGGCCGCAACCACCTCGCCGCTGTCACCCGTGAGCCTGCGGTTTGCAGCCCGTTCCGGACCCGCATCTCCCACTGCATCCTGGCCGCCCCCGTCCATTTTGAGCGTGCCTTGCGCGACAGGAGCGAAGGAGCGGCGATGGATGGAACACGGACCGTGGGCAGCGAGCGCAGCCAGGTGCTCCGGAGTGGCGTAACCCTTGTGCGAAGCGAACCCATACTCCGGGTAGAGCGCGTCGTACTCGTCCATGAGCCGATCGCGCGTCACCTTCGCGATGATGGAGGCCGCCGCCACGGAAGCGCTGCGGGAATCGCCCTTGACCAGCGCAATCTGCGGTACGGGAAACGGCTGCACCGGCAACCCGTCGATGAGCGCGACGTCCGGGCAGACCGGCAGGGCATCGACGGCCTCGCGCATAGCCTGCTGGCTGGCGCGCAAGATGTTGAGCCGGTCGATCTCCTCAACGCCCACGATGCCCACGCCTATGTGCAGCGCGCACGCCTGAAGCGCGTCGAAAGCGCGTTCTCGCTGGAGCGGCGTGAGCGTCTTGGAGTCCCGCACTCCGGCGGGACAGGCCTCGAACGGCAGGATGACCGCGGCGGCGACTACAGGTCCCGCGAGCGGCCCACGGCCGGCTTCGTCCGCTCCCGCAATAACAGCGAAGCCGCGCTTCCGCGCGGCTCTCTCTTCAGTCCACCAATCTCGGTCTGTCATGCTCAGTGTATGGCACGGATCCGGTTCAGGGGCCAGAAGATAACCGCGGCACGGCCAATGACGCGGTTACGGGGTAGCGGTCCCCAGAACCGGCTGTCATTGCTGTTGTTACGATTGTCCCCCATCACGAAAAGCTGCCCCGGTCCGAGCTTAAGCGCACCTCGGACTGCATATTCGGCCTGTGCGGACTGTGGGTCCGCCATCTCTTCCTTGATGCAGTATGGCTTCACCGAGCAGGCACCATCTGGATTGGCGATGCCCTCCTTGTGGACCTTGCCGTTGATGAAGACATGCATCTTGTGGTCGGCCGGGTCCTCTTTGACCTCTATGGTATCGCCAGGCAGCCCGATGAGCCGCTTAATGAGCACGTTCTCCACCGGAGGCCGGTGCTCGAACTCGGCCGCCTTGTCGGCGCTCTTCTCGGCCTTAAATACGATGATCTCGTCGCGACGGGGGTCACGAAAGCGATAGGAGAGCTTATCCACGAAGATGTGATCGTGGATAGTACCCTTATAGAACTCTCCCGTCTGTGAGAGCCCCTCGTTGTGGCCCATGAGCGTGGGCTCCATGGACTCGGAAGGTATGAAGAACGCCTGCAGGAAGAAGGGCCGGATGATGAGGAAGACCAACACACCGGCGATGATGAGGGACTCGACGAGCTCCGCGATGGAGCGGGCCAAGGGCCCGCGGCTGGGCACCAGCACGAGGCGGATGGCCGTTAGCACGAATGCCGCTACCACCACGTAGCCTATGCTCAGGTTCGCAAGCCACTCAGTGGCCCCTACTTCAACTGGATGACCCATGTAAATGCCAGGTAATAGGTGACTCCGGATTCCGGCTTCTCCCCCGGGGTGCCCGCGCCCGCCACTGGTCCGAAGGCGCGGGAGGTTGGGGGCTGGAGGGCATCCGTAACCTGTAAGCTGTAACCTAGTCCCTCGCGGAGCGGTCTTCCTTGATCCTAGCCTTCTTGCCCACCACACCGCGAAGGTAGTACAGCTTGGCGCGCCGGACGCGCCCTCGCCGGACCACCTCTATCCTGTCGATACGGGGCGAATGCAGGAGGAAGGTCCGCTCGACGCCCACCTGGTGGGAGATCTTTCGGACCGTGAAGTGGGTGCGGCTCAGCGTCCCGCCACGGGCGATGACCACCCCCTCGAATACCTGGATCCGCTCCTTGCCGCCTTCCACCACCTTTGCGTGGACACGCACGGAATCGCCCGCTCGAAACGTCGGCACTTCCGCCTTGAGCTGCGACCTCTCGATATCTGCTATCACTGTACTCATGATGAATCTCCTATCAGAACTGACGGATGACGGCAGACGGCAGACGGATCCGGAGTCCGTCCTCCGTCACCCGTCCTCGGTCGGCGGTTGCGGTTCTTCGCCCGCCAGCAGCTTCTCGTCCTCCGCGGTGGGCGTGAACCGCTTCCACAGGTCCGGCCGGCGCTCGCGCGTCCGCACGAGCTGATGCCACCGGCGCCATCGCTCTATCTGGCGATGGTGCCCGGAGAACAGTATCTCCGGAACGTCCCATCCACAAAAGGACCGCGGCCGCGTATACTGCGGATACTCCAGCAGTCCTTCCGAAAACGTGTCTTTGTCCGGGGCGGCTTCATCGCCCAAAACGCCCGGAAGCAGACGGGTCACCGCATCTACCATGACCAGGGCCGGAAGCTCACCGCCGGTCAGGACGTAGTCTCCAATGGACAGCTCGTCCGTTACCAGGTGCTGCCGGACCCGCTCATCCACGCCCTCATAGTGGCCGCAAAGGAATACCAGTCGCTCCTCACGCGCCAGCTCCACCGCCGTCTGCTGGGTGAATACCGTCCCCTGCGGGTCCGTGAGGATCACCCTGCCCAGCTCGCCCTCCATCCGGAGCGCATCCAGCGCGGCGGCAACCGGCTCCGGCTTCATGATCATCCCGCCGCCGCCGCCGCACGGTGTATCATCCGTGGTGTGGTGCCGGTCCGTGGCGTAGTCCCGCAGGTTGGTGACCCGGATGTCCACCCGTCCCGCGGCCATCGCCCGCTTCAGGATGCTATGGCCCACCGCGTCCCGTACCATCTCCGGGAACAGCGTCACCACGTCGATGCGCATTTCAGCCAAACTAGAACGGCCTGGTTACTGCTCCTCCAGGAGACCCTCCGGAGGATCGACCACAATGCGGCGTCCCGGAACGTCCACCTCCAGGATAAACTCCTTGACCGCCGGTATCAGCTTGTCACCCACCTGGAACAGGTCTTGCGCCGGGTATGGAAGGATGCGGTCCAGCTTCCCCAGCACCCGGCCATCCTTGGTTAATACCTCCGCTCCCACGAGGTCCGCCGCGTAATAGCTGTCCGCCGGCAGCAAAACCGCCTCCCCGCGCGGTAACTGTACCACCGCCCCGCGCCAGTTATCGGCATCGTTGATGGATTCGAGACCCTCCAGCTTGAGGAGTGCCTGTCCTTTGTGGAGGCGCGACCGCTCCACGGTAAACAGCGCGGGCGTCCCGCTTGCCGGCCGGAGGCACACCCGCTTCACAGATGCGAACCGCTCCGGGAAATCCGTCTCCAGCCGTACTTTCACCTCGCCAATCCGCCCAAATGGCGCAACTACCCGCCCGATGGTCCAGTTCCACTCGTCCAGCATGATACAAGCGCCGGTACTGCCGGCTCCGTCCATTGTCGCAGTAGAAGGGATCGAACGAAGCCGAAGATGGTCACGGCCGCGTCCAGGACTGCGCAGGGATCATCACGGGGCGATGATCTCTACGTAGACTTTCCGCTTGTTCTTCATCGCGGCAGCTTTTGCCACGGTGCGCAGCGCGTTGGCGATGCGCCCCTGCTTGCCGATGACCTTGCCCAGATCAGACGGCGCGACCCGGATCTCGTAGGTTGTGGCCTCGTCGCCAGGCACCTCCGTGATTAAGACCTCGTCCGGTTCGTCCACCAGATTTCTGACAAGGTACTCGATGAGATTGTGAATAGACTCTTCGCCTTCGAAAGCCATTACACTCCCGCTTCCTAGCCTTCGCTAAGTTTCTGCTGGGACGCCGCGATCTTGTCGAGAATACCCTCTTTCTTCAGCAGCGCGCGGGCAATATCGGTGGGCTGCGCGCCGCACTGGAGCCAGTGGACGGCCTTGTCGGCATCCACTTTCAGCGTGGGTGGTTCTGTACAGGGGTCATAGTGCCCCAGGGTGTCGATGAAGCGCCCGTCTCGCGGGCTGGTGCTGTTGGCAACCACCAGCCGGTAGAAGGGCCGCTTTTTCGCTCCCATCCGTCTTAGCCGAATCTTTACTGGCATTTTCCCTCCATGGGACGGTAGACGGAGGACGGATGACCGCTTCCGGATTCCGTCCACGGTCTACCGTCAGCCGTCGCACTATCCGAATCCGAACCTACGCTTCTTCTTGAGCTTCTTAGTAAACCTGCCGGGCATTCCGCCGGT
>CAYNFH010000003.1:0-77945 GCA_964396385.1 uncultured Chthonomonadaceae bacterium
CGCCGGGGAGTAGAACAATGAGCGGCAGGAAGATCACGGACCGCTCACGGCTGACCGTTACCGTGGTCTCCACCCGGATGACGCCGGACAGGTTCGCCGGCGAGAAGTGGCGCTCAACAGTCCAGTCCGCGCCGTCTTGGTCGCGCGCCTTCTCGGTCTCCACCAGCTCCCCGGCCGCGCTGGCTTGCACCTGCACACCGGCCGTAGCGTGCAGATCCAGCCAGTGGGGTTTGCCCCGAACGAGATAGCCGATGAGCGGACGCGTGTATCCAACGGCCATGGATTGTCCCGCGACGACTACTTCGAACCCGCCGACCTCCCGGCTGCTCTGGGCCACGAGCAGCTCGCCGGAGGCGATGGCGACGAGCGGCTTGTTGGTGCGGACGGGAGGAACGGGCCGCGGCCAGGCGGGCGCCTGGAGCGCTATCCGCGGCTCGAACGACAGAGAGGCGATGACGGCGCGTCCGGCATCGCCGGGCGGATCGATGCGGAAGTGGTAGCCGGGTCCCAAAGGAGGCAGCGGCATCCGCACGCCCTGCCATACGCCGGGCCGCACCGGAAAGCGGACGGAATCCGGCTCGGTGGGATGGTTGGTATAGTAGAACACCTGGCCCATGCCGCCCTGCTCGGACAGGAGCCGGATCCGCAGCCAGAGCGGCTCTCCCGGAGTGAAGTCCCGGGGCTCCTGCCCCATGGTGTACGGGTCCTCGCCGCTGATCTGGATCTCCATCCCCTGAGGAGTGGCGGCCAGCCGGGAGATGTCGTGGGCCGGCAGCCAGTGAGCCACCGTGGCGGGCTTGGTGAAATCAAAGGACTGTGGGTGATGGGTGATGGGTGATGGGTGATGGGAGCCGGAGTTGGTCTGGAGCAACATGAGCAAGGACAGCATCAGAGAGGTGAAGTTCATGAGGAGTGGTTCGGGCTGAAAAGCGCACAGCCCTGCCGGACTCGGCAGGGCTGTGGTTCATCCTTCATCCCTTATCCTTCGCCAGGATAATCTTGCAGCATCGCACGGATCTCGGACCAGGTGTAGCCCACGCCTCGAAGGAAGCCGAGAGGCAGGCGAGCGGCGCTGGCGCGGAGGGTCTGCGAGTCCAGCTCCGATGGACCGGCGTGCTGCACCGTCTCCAACCCTACCGCCTCGTGCAGGTTCCTGCAGTTGGTGAACAGCGTGAGCGAGAGCGTGGCGCCCGTGAGGTTCACGCCGCTCAGGTCCGCCCCGTTCAGGTCCACCTCCGTAAGGTTCGCGCCGCGCAAGTTCGCCCGGGACAGGTTGGCCCGGCTCAGGTCCGCGCCCGACAGGTTGGCGAACGGGAGCAGGGCGGAGGTGAGGTCCGCGTCGCGCAGGTCGGCGTGGATAAGGTACTCGCCCGCCAGATTGGCGCTGACGAGGGTGTCCCCTTCCACGCTGAGCAGCGTCCGGCCGCTGGCGCGATGGTTTATGTCAATCATTGGATGCTCCTTTCAACTGCCTGACGGACTATCGGTGACCACAGACGACCAACCACAGACCGCAAACGGATACGCGGCGGAAGTCGTTCCATTCTATACGCAGCGGAGCGACCCATAATCACCGCTCGCCCGCTAAGGGCAGATTCACCGGAGCGGGCGGGGTTCCCTGCGGTAGAATGAGCCGCGAATGCACGCAGATGGATGAGAACGCACGGATACGAGATCGTGGTCTGCGGTCTGTCGTCTGTGGTCCATCTGCATTGGACGGCTGAGGGCGAACTGATGCGAATTCTGGTACTGGGCGGGACGGGATTCATAGGGCCGCCGGCAGTGTGGCGGATGGCGCAGTGGGGGCACGAGGTCACCCTGTTCCACCGCGGACGGAGCACAGCCTTTCTCCCCTCCGGTGTCCGGCACGTGCACGGGGATTTAGCTCGCCTGGCGGAGCACGCGGACGCGCTGCGAGCGCTGGCGCCGGAGGTGGTGCTGGCCACCCAGGCCTACACGGAGCAGGACGGCCGGGCACTGGTAGATACGTTCCGGGGCGTAGCCCGCAGGCTGGTGGTGCTGAGCAGCGCGGACGTGTACCGGGCCTACGACCGCTTCCGAGGCGCCGATCCGGGACCGCCGGACGCGTCGCCGCTGACGGAGGATTCGCCGCTGCGCGACCGGCTCTACCCCTACCTGGATCCGGCCAAGGGGCCGGACGACTTTGCGAATCGGTACGACAAGATCCTGGTAGAGCAGGCGGTCCGATCGGAGCCGGACGCGCTGCCGGCGACCGTCCTGCGCCTGCCGATGGTGTACGGACCCGGCGATAACCAGCACCGCATGTTCCCCTATCTGAAGCGCATGGCGGACAACCGGCCCTTTATCCTCCTGCCGGAGCGGCTGGCGGGATGGCGCGCGCCGCGCGGCTACGTGGAGAATATGGGCGACGCCATCGCGCTGTGCGTATCGATGGATTCGGCAAGCGGCCGGATATACCACGTGGCGGAGGCCGAGGGCCTGACGGAGCGGGAGTGGGTACGCCGGATTGCCCTGTTCGCCGGCTGGAAGGGCGAGGTGGTGACGCTGCCGGACGACGAGCTCCCGGCGCACTTGCAGCATACCTACGACACGTCGCAGGAGTGGGACCTGGACACCTCGCGGATCCGCACGGAGCTGGGCTACCGCGAGTGGGTGCCGCTGGATACGGGGCTGCAGCGCACCGTCTCCTGGGAGCGGGCCAACCCACCGGTCAAAGTGGATCCAGCGGAGTTCGACTACGCTGCCGAGGATGCGGCTGTCGAGGCAGCGACCGCTGGCTAAGCTGCGTGGCGCCATAGTGGTATGAAATCTTCCTTGCATGAAGCTGCCTTCTGGGGAGACGCGGAGACCGTGAAGGCGGCTCTGCGCGACGGAGCCGATGTAGACCAGGTCGATGGGCAAGGCTCGACGGCGCTCCTCCAGGCGGTGTGGCAGCGGCACGCGAACATAGTTCGGCTCCTCCTGCATCACGGCGCGGACCCAAACAAGGCAGATCGGGACGGCGAGACTCCGCTCCACCGGGCCGTGCAGGAGGGGTCCGCCGCTGTCGCCCGCACCCTTCTGGCTGGCGGTGCGGATCCTCACAAAGCGGACAACGAGGGATTTACGCCCCTGGTGAGCGCGGCACTCTGGGGTCGCGAGTCGATTGTGAAGCTGCTGCTCGGGGCGGGTGCCGACATCGAGGCACGCACCCATCACGGAAGTACGGCTCTCATCCTCGCATCGGAGCTCGGCTACGCCCGTACCGTACAGACGCTCCTCGCACACGGCGCTGATGCATGTGCAGCCGACTCGGACGGCACCACCGCCCTCCACAGCGCGGCGCACTGGAAGCATGCCGCCTGCGTTCGGCTTCTGGTGGACGCGGGGGCGGACGTGAACGCGCGGAATTCCGAAGGGTGGGTGCCGCTCATGGACGGAGCCTGGGGCGGTAATCCCGCCGTGCTGTCGGCGCTAGTCGAGGCTGGCTGCGACGTCAACGCCCGGAGCGGCAATGACTCGACGGCGCTGGATTGCGCCTACCAGAAAGGGCGCGTCACAGCGGCGCGCTTTCTCGCGGCGCATGGAGCGCTGATGGAGCCCTTATGCCGCGCGGCGCTTCTGGCTGATCTCTATGAATCGCGCCGCCTCCTGGCAAGCGGCCACAGTCCGAACAGCCCGGACCCGGATGGCCGCACGGCGCTGCACTGGACGGCGTTCGGCGGCAGCGTCCCGATGGGGCGCCTGCTGCTGAGCCAGGGCGCGCAGCCCGATGCACCGGACAACCATGGCGTAACACCGCTGATGGTTGCCGCGGCGTTCGGCCGCCTGGGCGTGACCAAACTGCTCCTGAAGCGCGGAGCGGATCCGGACCGCCTTGCCCCCCATGGACTGAGCCTGCTGGGGCTCGCGGCCGGTGGCGGTCACGACCGGATCGTGGAGCTGCTGCACAAGCGCGGTGCGGACCTGGACCGGCCGGACGCCCACGGCTGGACGGCTCTCATGCACGCGGCGTACATGTCGAAGGAGTCCACGGTCCGGCTGCTGGTGCAGTTTGGAGCCAACGTCAAGGCGAAGGATGAGGCTGGCAGGACCGCCCGTGACCTCGCCGAAGCGAGTACCAGCATCTCTGAGTTCTTACAGGCCGTAGAACTCGGTTGGCCCCGGCACCTGGGCGGGCTCTGAACGCCCAGGTCCACGCTGCGGCCGTTGGGTCACAAGCTTCGGTGACTCATGCGGTGCTCTTGCCAAATGCGGTACCCCAGCTTCCCGTACCACTCCACGAGCCAGGTGTAGCCAACGAAGCAGGAGGCAAGGCCACGCTCCTTAAGTCGCTCCGTGACGCGGGCGGCGAGCGCCAGGCCGATGCCGTTGCCGCGCGCCTCTTCCGCTACCCCGAGCGGACCTACTCCGCCCGTATCCGCGCCAAGCAGCTCCTGCCAGACGAAGTCCGTGCGCCATGAGGGCTCTCGGAAATCCGTTGCAAAGCTCGTGCCGAGAATCTCGCCCGTCCGGGTGTCTCGCGCCAGCACGATCTCTTCTAAGCCCCCGCGTTCCACCATCATCTGGAAGTACCGAAGCCACCTAGGGAAGTGGGACCCCTCAAAGGCGAGAATGGCAGGAACGTCTTCGGATGTTGCGGAGGAGATCTCCGTGTGCGGGCGCCGGATGCGAGAGTACACCTCCGGTGGCGTGGCGTACCGATGGAGCTCGCGGACCAGGTCGAAGCTGGTTTCCGCATACGGCCAGCCGCAGGCCTGGAAGAAGGCCCAGGCGTCCGGAAGGTTGGAGGGGACTCCCGCCCAGAAGTAGGCCATGCCACCGGAGCCAAGCTGCGCCTCGCGGGCACCGCGCGCCCGCAGCCGCTCCAGCCCGCGCTCCAGGAGCGCACGGCCGATCCCCCGGCGGCGACACTCCGGGTCCACCATCACGAGGGTGACCTGGCCGCGTGGCTGCTCTGCGTCCGGTACCCCGTCCAGGCGTCGGGCCTGAGTGGCGATGAATCCCACTACCTCGCCGCCGGAGCGCGCTATAAAGTGGTCCCCCGGCCGGTACGCCTCGTTGCCAACCGTCTTGTCGTGGAACGCTTCCAGGCTCACGGGCCAGATATCGCCCAGGCAGCGCTGCCAGAGCGCATAGACGGCAGGCTCATCCCGATCCGCATCGTATTCAACTATGGAGATGGACATAGCGTCGGCAAAGGTCCTGGGCCGCCTCGGGCCACGTCGGGAACTGGAAGCGAAAGCCACTCTCCAGCAGGCGCGTGGGGACCACGCGGCGGCTCTTGAGGATGAGCTCCGTCTCCGTCTTGAGGTAGATGGCGCCCAGCTCCAGCATCCAGTTGGCGGCCGGAAGCCCGAAGCGGATGCCCCAGGCCCGGCGGAGGTCGCGCATGAACTCCGCGTTGGGGAGCGGATTGGGAGCGGCCAGGTTCACCGGGCCATCCAGGTCGTCATGCTCCAGTAGCCAGTAGACGGCCCGCACGAAATCGGCGTAGTGGATCCACGAAACGTACTGGCGCCCGTTGCCGGCCCTGCCGCCCAGACCCCGGCGCACCAGCCCGAGCAGGATGTCGAAGGCGCCGCCCCGGTCGGGGCTCATGATTACGGCGGAGCGCATCTTCACCCTGCGGGTATGTGGCGTCACAGCCTCGTCCAGCGTACGCTCCCAGGCGGTGGCGACCTCGATGCTGAAGCGCCAAGTCTCAGGTACGTTGCGCTCGGAGCCGCCCAGGATGCCCGTGGCCTCGTCATTAGACGCATCGTAGCGGTGGGCGTAGATGGTCGCGGTGCTGGCCTGGAGCCAGACTCGCGGCGGGGTGGATGCCCTCGCGATGGCCTCGCCGACCACGCGGGTGGAACGGACGCGCGAATCCATGATTTCGCGCCGGTTCTCCGGCGTGTACCGGCAGTTGACGCTCCGGCCGGCGAGGTTGATCACTGCGTCCGCGCCCTCAAGCTCCTCCGCCCACGGCCCGAGGCTCTCCCCATCCCAACCGCCGGTGCGCCACGGAGCGGAATGGGGTTGCCGGCTGAGCACAACCACCTCGTGGCCGTCGCCGTGCATCGCGCGAGCCAGTATGCTCCCCACTTGCCCGCTCCCACCGGGAATGATGACCTTCATCTAGTTTCGTGGTGGCGGTTCGGCCGGCGGTGTGTTATGGTGAGAACGTGACCGAATCGCTACACAGATTATCGCACCTCATGCAGCTCGGCTGTGTGTTCGCCGTGCCCGCGCTCGTGCTGCTCCCTCTATATTCGGCGAGGAAGAGAAGCTGGGGCGTGTGGTACATGCTAGTCACGGCCCTGGTGCGTGGCCTGCGCGTGCTGGCGGTACTGGGGGTGTCGGGGATGGTACTGGACGGGTTCACCTCCGCGAAGATCCACTCACAGGAGGTGCGCTGCATGAGCAACGTCAAGCAGCTATCCATGGCAGTTTTGCTCTACTCCCAGGACTGGGGTGAGACATTCCCACCGGCTTCCTCCTGGGGTACGCTGGCCGGAACGCGATTTCCGCCTGGCACATCACTGAACCTGTTCCGGTGCCCGTCCGCCGATTCTCCCTATGGCTACGCGTTCAACCGCTACCTGAACCGAGTCAACCTGGATGAACTCGAGGACATCCCTAGTTCTCCGTCAGCCGTAGAATGATGGCTGCTGGAATTGCGGTATTCTTGCTGCAGTTTTGTTCTGTCCAGCAAGGAAGACTGCAATGCCAAAGTACCACCATGTGAAACTCTCCGCTGAGCAACGAGAGGAACTGCTCGGCATGATCCACTCGGGAGCCGGGAGCTCCCGCGTCCTTAGCCGCGCCCGGATCCTCTTGCATGCTGACGAGAAGCAGCCAGGAGGCTGCTGGTTTGATGAAGACATCGCCGCGGCCCTCGTGGAAACTCTATCGATCAATTCAGGCATGACACAGAAGTAGTTACCACGTGCAGCCCGAACTAGCCAGGGAGCATCCCTCGAAGCAACCTCCTGTGCCGACGCATACAACTCACCTCGGCACAGGGGCCGCCGGCGTAATCGACCCATTATGTCCGAGACAGGTCTTACAGTGCAATCAGTTACGGCATATGCATGGAGATAGTGGCGCATGAAACTACCCGTACAAATGCGAGAGGATCAGACGTTGTCTGCTTCGGCGCGCGCTTGGATAGCAGACCGGAGCACTCCGACATGTCCGGGTTCTCTGCTGTCTGCCGGACTCCTTCGGCTTTTTGCGCTACCCCCGAGGTTCCTTCGAATTCATCACTGGCAGCTACGGCCCGAACATGGAACCTCCATCGATGGAGCTGTGAGTACTGGAGTCGAGTTGATCAGTAATGGTCTCGTTAAGTGCGAGATCTCCTACACTGGCAACTACTACGTGGCGGGACCATCCGAACCTACTATTGCGAAGATCACATGCGCTAGCGGCGCTCACAGGCTCGGCTTCATAGACGTGCTCTTTGCAACCACTGAGGCCTGGGAACAGCAGCAGACCGACGTCACCGATCCCGTGGCGGATAGCCTTCTCTTTTCACGCAGTATCGGGTACTGGAACCTTGCGTGTAATCAGCTCGTCTGGCTAGACCGCGGTGCCCTCCTCCCCCGGCGGATTAGTGTGATTCAGGAAGGGAACGGCAGTGGTCCCCGGGAACTGGCTCGCACTGAGTTCGACAGCTGGGAGTGGCTCTCAGGTTCCGATGTGTCCATATTCGACCCGAGGCCACCGAAAGATTTCAGGGAGGATTTCCAGTTTCGCTATTCTCCATTGCCGGGAACGCCGGAAACGCAGGAGAGGGACTAAAATGGGAACTGTGCGATACACTACCATCGACGGCGAAATTGTCGCTGAGATGCGAAGTGGGGTTCGGCGGAGCTACGTGTCGGACCCGCTGGATTCGACCGTAGCCATGCTGGACAACACACAGACACAGACCGACACGCTTACATACTGGCCCTGTGGAGAGGAGAGAAACAGAGCGGGGAACACACCGACGCCGTTCCGGTTCGTTGGTGCTGCTGGATACTATTCAGACCGGCCAAGCCACACTTACGTGCGGACACGCTACCTCGATACGACCGCCGGGAGGTGGCTCACTACGGATCCGCTGGGCGTTTCCGACAGTGACTCCACCTTGTATCGCTACGGCGCGAGTTCGCCTGTTACACTCCACGATCCCGCCGGACTGCAAGCAGGAACTGGCTCATGGAAGTGCAAGACGTGCAAGCCTTGTAATATTCTGGTCCCAAAGCAATGTGCGGCGGCGGCAGCCGAGACCAAGCACGCGTGTGGCCTTGACGAATGCCCACAGTACTGTGCCGACTGTTATGACGCGGACGATCCGTGTCTAGACTACCGCAATGATATTTGCAAGAAGGTGAGCCAGGGAGGTGGCACCGTAACTACTCCGTCAGGTAAGATTAAGTGCAAATGCACCTGGCAAAAGACAGGCCTTTACACCAGAAAGTTTTGCTGTTCGTGCTCGGGCTTCAAGAAATGCGACCGGGGCACAAAGCCGTAGGAACGGAGTCCGCCGGGGGCCTCCTCGTACGGGTTCGGTCGGAATGCAAATCGACCCCGTACGTAAAGAGCGCACCGCCTCGGTTCGTGCTGGAGTGATAAGGGCCAAGTTGGGTACTAGTGCGAGACAATTGTCGACACGCGCGGTCGTGGGGCTTGTCGTCGCCCTCGTTGCCACACTCGCGACGTTTGTGCACCTTCGACGGTCCTTTGATCGGGCTCGGCTTAATGATGCCATTGTTGCTGCAGTAGAGTCGGACAACCCTCAGGCGGTCCGGCGGTTGCTGATTGACGGCGCCAGCCCGAACGCGGAGAGGAATTGGTTTGCAGAGGATCCCTTTGGCTGGGTTATGGGCCAAGGTAGTACAGGGGGGCCGTCCGTTGCTTGCATGGCCGCGGCGAGCGACGACGCAGGCATCCTATCCATGCTGAGTGCCAACGGTGCTGACATCAATCGTCCGTCCTACGGTGGCATCACGCCGCTGATGTGGGCGTCTAGGTGCGGGAGTACCCATGCAGTGTCCGTGTTGCTAGGGAACGGAGTTAGGACTCATGCGCGAGATCTGGCCGGGAGGTCTGCACTGTGCTGGGCGCGCTTGGGGAAGTCGAACTTTGGTCGGAGCAGGAGGATGCAGGAGGTTTTCGACCGCGTGATTGCTCAGTTGCGGGCGGCGGGAGCGCCGGAGTGATCCTGTTGCTTGATTGACTCCTGAGAGTCCAAATATGAAGACCAGTAGTACATGAGTAGAGCGAGGAGCCCCCTTGACCGGCGAGCTTTGGGCAGCCATCGAGCCACTTTTGCCCAAGCGAGCACCCGTCGCAGAGACGGGAAACTCATGTAGCCGAACCGTCGGCTCTGACCGGCACTCTGTTTGTGTTACGCACCGGCATCCCGTGGGATTACCCTTCGCAGGAGGTGGGGTACGGCTCTGGCCCGTTAGCCGAATCTGTCCGGGCGAAGCAGGTCGATTCCGATAGATGGCGGCTCGCCGGAGAGAATTTGAGAAATCAGCTTGCCGGTGATAGGGGCGAGGCTCACGCCCATCATGGCGTGGCCGGCGGCGATGGAAAGGTTGGTGTAGCGGCGCGTCCGGCCCACATACGGCAGGCCGTCCGGGGAGCACGGCCGCAGCCCGCACCAGACGGGTACACTCTGGAAGTCCTCCCGGCGAAAGTCCGGGAAGTAGCGCGGAATGGACTTCAGGATGCCCTCCATGCGGGACGGCTGGATGGTGCGGTCCAGCCCCGCAATCTCCATGGTGCCGGCGAAGCGGAGCGAATCGCCCATCGGCGTGACCGCCACCCGCGCCTCCGTGAGGATGGAGCAGATGCGGGGTAGCTGGCGCGGTTTGGGCAGCGTGAGGCTGTAACCCTTGCCGGCCTGCATCGGCAGCCTCAAGCCCAGGCCGTGCGCCAGTACGCCGGACCAGGCACCCCCCGTGACTATGAACTCGTCCGCCCGCATCTCGCCCCGGTTGGTCAGGACGGCCTCCACCCTCCCCTGCCCCACCCGCCAGCCGGTCGCCTCCGTACACCAGGAGATCTCCGCCCCCGCCTCTTGCACCGCGCGGGAGAGCCATGCCATGAGCCGGGCCGGTGAGAGGTGGCAGTCCAGCGGGAAGTAGACCGCGCCCGCGATGTCCATCCGGATGCCGGGATCCAGACGGCCGGCCTCATCCTGCGACAGAATTTCGGCAGGAATACCCAGCCCACGTGCCTTCTCCGCGAGCTCCGCCTCCTCATGGAGCGCCTGCTCCGTCTTGCAGAGCATCAGCAGGCCGTTCTGCGTCAGGCCGAAGGCGTTGCCGGATTCCGCCGATAGCTCCTCAAAGAGCCGCCGGCTGGCCAGGTGCAGGTCGCGCAGCAGCGGCGCGGAGCGTGCCACGTGGGCGGCATTGGCCGAGCGATAGAAGCGCCAGCCCCACTGAAGGAGCTCCGGGTCCAGGCGGGGACGAAGGGCGAAGGGGCTCTCCGGGTCCCGCATCATGCGCAGGCCGAGCCCCACCATGCCGGGCGCGGCCAGCGGCACGAAGTGGCTGGGCACCACCATCCCGGCGTTTCCCAGCGAGCAGCCGTCGTGGTCCGGCGCCCCTCGCTCCAGGAGGGTAATTTGATGCCCCTTCCGGAGCAGGTAGTACGCCACGCATAGCCCCACAACCCCCGCCCCTACGATGAGAACAGATTGAGGGGGTGAAGGGGTGAAGGGGTGAAGGGGTGACTCCGGAGTCGAGAGTCGAGAGTCGAGAGGTCGATTTCCGAATTCATCCTTCATCCTTCATCCTTCGTGCGGATTCCCCAGCAGAACGGGTCCGCCGGATCCAGGACGAGGGTAGATTCAGCGTTGATATAGGCGCGGCCGCGGATGGTGGGGATGATCTGCCCGTCCACGACTTCGACGGAGCCCTCAAAGTAGCTGCCGACGATGCTCTCCTGCCGCCAGACCTCGCCTTCCCGCAGCGCGCCATCCGCATACAGGCACGCCAGCTTGGCGCTGGTGCCGGTGCCGCAGGGAGAGCGGTCGTACGCGCCGCCGGGACAGAGGACAAAGTTGCGGCTGTGGGCGCCGGCCGTCTCCGAAGGCGCGAACAGCTCCACGTGGTCGATCTCCTGTCCGTCCCGGCCGGTAATACCGTGGCGCCCCAGGGCGCGGCGTATGCGCCACGTGAATTCCGTGAGCGCTTCCACGTTGTCCAGGCGGAGGTCCTGACCGTGGTCCTTCACCAGGAAGAACCAGTTCCCGCCCCAGGCCACGTCGCCCGTCACGGTCCCGAACCCCTCCACCGGGACCTGCACGTCCTTCCGGTGCCGGTAGGCGGGAATGTTGCGGACGGACACGTCGCCGGTATCGTGGAGAACTGCGGTAACCACTCCGACCGGAGTCTCAATGCGGTGCTCGCCGGGCGTAATGCGGCTCAGATACGCGAGAGTTGCGACCACCCCGATGGAGCCATGGCCGCACATGCCCAGGAAGCCCACGTTGTTGAAGAAGATGACGCCGGCCGCGCAGCCGGGCTCGGCAGGCTCCGTGATGAGCGCGCCCACCAATACGTCGGAGCCGCGCGGCTCATTCACCACGGCGGAGCGATACCTATCGTGCTGCTCCCGGAATACGCGAAGCTTGTCCGCAACGGAGCCGCTGCCCAGCTCCGGCCCGCCCTCTATCACGACGCGGGTGGGCTCGCCGGCGGTGTGGGAATCGATGACGCGGATTCTGGACACCCGTGACTCGCTCATTTTGATGTCTGACGGATGACGGAAGACGGCGGACGGATGGATTCCAGGTCCGTCACCCGTCCCCGGTCCTCCGTCATTATGGCAGCACGCTTAGAGTTATGTGCGAGGGGTGCGCGGAGTCGTGGTAGACCCGCTGAGTGGCTTTGTGGAAGTCCGCGGCGCTGGCATGGTAGATGTCCACGAACTTCTGCGGGTTGCGGTCCACCAGCGGGAACCAGGAGCTCTGCACCTGGACCATGATGCGGTGGCCCTTCTTGAACGTGTGGCACGCATCCTGGAGCGTGAAGCGCACCGGCGTCACCTGGCCCGGCTTGAGCGGCTCCGGATGCTCGAAGCTGTTGCGGAACTTGGCGCGCATCACGTCCGCCCGCACCAGCTCCTCGTAGCCGCTCAGTAACTGCCGGCGCTCGGGCGTCTCCGCCTCGGGGGCAGCGCCGGGCCAGACGTCGATCACCTTCACCACGAAGTCCGCATCCGTCCCCGTGCTGGAGACGTAGAGGTCGACCGGGATGGGCCCTGCGATGGAGAGGTCCGAATCCAGCGGGCCGGTCTGGTAGACCAGCACGTCCGGCCGGTGGGCGGCAAAGCGCTGGTCCTCGATGAGGTACTGGTTGACGTGGCGGCTGCGCTCCGGCTGCGTCGCCAGGGCCGTATACGGCACCGGTTTGTCGGGGTCGCTCAGGTACTCATCGAAGGCGGGACCGGCGCCCGCGGGCGGTCCGGTGTTCAACTGGCCGGCAATGCCCAGGTACAGGGAGCGGGAGGTTACATTCCTCGGCGGCCAGGAGTCGAGCCGCAGCCAGCGGTTGGAGCCGGTCTGGAACGCCAGGACCCTGGGCTGTGGAGCGGCGCCCCCATCCTTCAGGTAGTAGTTGAAGAACGGTCGCTCCACATTATCCCGGAAGTACGGGCCCGTGGGGTCGCCGAACGTGATGTCGCCCAGCCGGTCCCCCGCCCCGCCGGCCCATCCGCCGTGGACCCACGGCCCCATCACCAGCATGTTGGGGGTGCCGGGATCCTGCTTCTGAATCGCCTCGTGCACGTGCAGCGCGCCGTACATGTCCTCCGCGTCGTACCAGCCGCCCACGGTCATTACGGCGCAGTGGATGTCCCGGAGGTTCGGCTCCAGCCGGCGCGCCTTCCAGTAGGCGTCGTACGTTCCGTGCTGCATCAGCTCGTCCCAGAAGCCAACCTCGTGATGTAGGTACTTCTCGTCCACCGTCTTCAGCGGGCCCAGGGACAGGTACCAGTCGTACATGTCCATGGTGGGGATGTTCAGCCCCGGCGACCACTCTGTGGTAGGCTTGGGACGCGGCTTGCCGAAGAAGGCGAAGAAGGGCAGCGCGTCGATAAGGAAGAAGGCGCCGTTGTGGTGGAAGTCGTCGCCGATGAACCAGTCTGAGACCGGCGCCTGAGGGGACACGGCCTTCAGCGCCGGATGGGAGTCGATGGCGCCACACGCCGCGTAGAAGCCGGGATAGGAGATGCCCCACATGCCCACGCGGCCGTTATTGTTGGGGACGTTCTTGATGAGCCAGTCGATGGTATCGTAGGTATCGGTGCTTTCGTCGATCTGGCCCGTGGCGTGGGGACCGGCGTGCTCCGGGCGGACGTTGACGTACTCCCCCTCCGACATGAACCTGCCCCGCACGTCCTGGCGGACGAAGATGTAGCCGTCCTCCGCGTAGTGCGACGAATCCATGAACTGACGGGGGAACTTGTCCTCCCCGTAGGGGCCCACGCTGTACGGCGTGCGCTCCATGACGATGGGGTACGGGTGGGAACCGTCCTTGGGCGTGTAGATGGCGGTAAAGAGCTTCACGCCGTCCCGCATGGGAATCCGCACCTCCCGCTTATCGTAGTGCTCCCGGATATAATCTGCCCCCTGCGCGCCGGTAAGCGCAGGTGCCAGGAGGAACAGGCAGGCGAGCATGGATGCGAGCGGTCGTGCGGAAGGCATGCGGTGACTCCTATCGTGGGGTTGCTGCGTCCTCCTTCCCCGGGAACCGGACGCAATCCTGCGGAGGCAAGTTAGGCCCCGAGACTCAGGACGGTTTCGCGGCAGCGAAGGCAGGTTTGGTGTCCAGGAGTATCCCTTTGATGGCCAGCCGGTCCTGCGCGGAGAGGCGGGTGAAGTCCGGGGACTGGTCCTTGCCTGAGAGCACTTCCCACAGTCGGTGGTAGACGTACTGCCTGGCTTCCGCGGGCAAACTGTCGAACGCTTCCGAGTAGATGAGGTAGCTGCAGGGGTAGCGGAACAGCCGCTTCGTCAGGTCCAGCTCCCGAAGGGAGCGGCCGCGGTGGTCCTTGGGTCCTCTGCGCTGGAACTCGCCTCCAAAGCCGCTGGTGCCGATGACCGGCTCCGTAAGCGGCGCCTCATTCGCAAACAGCAGGCCCTTCACCAGAGGCTCGCACGCCGCTTTGATTCGAGATGTCGTGCTCTCCGAGCGGTAGTCGGCCGGCCGCTTCAGCTCCTTGTTCAGCGCCTCCTCGTACTCCAGCGCGACCCGCGTCTGGTACACCGCCTGCTCGATCAGGTTCTGCAGGTGCGTCTGGTGCTCCATCACCATGAGCGCCACGATGTCGCTGTACTTGCTCAGGTACGGCGAGGTGTCCAGGTAGCTGCTCAGGTCCGTGACGTTGGAGCCCTTCTGCGGGTCGAACGGCGCACTCTGGCGGAATACCTGGTTGCCCATGTGATACTGCCCGCCGCTCTTGCCGGTCACGTACCACCCTCCCCACCGCTCCTTCATCGGGCTCTCATCCGTCGTGAGGTAGGTGCCCTCCGTGAGGACCGGCTGGCCGTCCGGCCCGGGATAGACGCTCCGCATGATGTGGCCGGGGATGTCCCGCGTGAGCGTGGACTCGTGGCACTGGAGGCACTCGTCCGTCTGGCGGATGAATTTTGGCGCGGTGCCCTTCTCCTGCGGGAGGACGTAGAACACGGCCCCAAACCTAGGATCCACCGCCGCCGCCTCCAGCACTCGCCCGCCCTGGACAAACCCGATGTAGACGCCGTCGTTGAATTAGAGAGCGCGGGGTGAGTCCGGGGAGATGATGTCGCGCTGGAAGCTGGTCTTGGAGAAGACGAGGGTCTGGGAGGAGACGGGTACGCCCAGCGCGTCCAGCACGGACCGCAGATAGCCCCGGCCGGCCTCGAACTGGAGCTTGACCTCGCCCTTGTCGATGCGCTGTTGGAGACGGGTTATCGCGTCGTCCGGTTTGGACTCCGAGTAGCGGATGGCGGGGTCTTCGCACAGGCGCGTCTGCTGCACGCGCGCGGCGGCCAGGAGCGGCGCCGCTCCCGCAAGCAACCCCCCGATTATGATTCCCGCTCGTTTCCAGTTTCGCATCATGTTGCCCATCTCTCCCGTAGCAGTACACCCACAGTATATCGGACAGCAAGGTCCAATTTCCACCGCCGGAGAACTGCTTTCTTGCTCGGCAGACTCAGCGAGCTGAGTACACCACGGATAGATGGTAAATGGTATGGTACAATGCCACCATGCTGCGAACAACCATCGATAGAGCGGGACGGGTTGTCATCCCTAAAGTGCTCCGGGACGCGCTGAGGCTCGAGCCGGGTGACGAGCTGGACCTGGAACCGTCTGCTGGAGCGATAACCATTCGGCCGGTCCACGCACCGGCGCCGCTGGTGAAGGAGCAGGGAATCTGGGTGTATAGAGCCGGAAGGCCGCTTAGCGACCTCTCCATTCTGGACGCAATCAGTGAAGCGCGTGAGGAACGGACTAAGGACCTCCTCGGTTGAAGGAGTTCTTCGACACTTCGGTTCTCGTGGCCGCGCACCTGGGGGACCATCCACACCATCAGCCGAGCGTCGCCGCGCTAGCCAGTGCAGAGAAGGCCAGATCCGGATGCGCCGCGCACTCGCTGGCGGAGATCTATTCCGTTATCACGCGGTTACCCCTTCGACCTCCCATCGCGCCGGAGCAGGTCATGCTGTTCTTGGAGGACATCCGGGAGCGGCTCGCCGTCATTCCTCTGGATGAGTCCGGCTACTTTGCCACTCTTGCAGACGCCTCTGCCCGTCGCATTACGGGGGGCCAGATCCACGATGCTTTGATGCTGAGATGCGCGGCCAATGCCGCCGCTGAGACCATCTACACCTGGAACGTTAAGCATTTCCAGCGCATTGCCCCCGATCTCGCGGACCGCATCCGCACCCCGTAGCGAGTGGCCTAACCACTTAACAATAGCGCGCGTGGGCCGCCGCAGCAACTGTCGGAACGCCACTCGCAGGAGGGGAATCGCCCGAAATCCCCGAACAGCAGGGCATGGCGGCGCAGCGCGTTTTCCACTCCCCCTATTCCCACGGCTTCATCCGCGCGGCGGTAGGCGTCCCTTCACTGCGGGTCTCTGATCCCGCCTACAACGCCGAGCAAACGCTGGCGCTCGCCCGGCGCGCCAGCGAGCAGCACGCCGCCGTCTGCCTGTTTCCGGAGCTCGGAATCTCGGCCTACACCAACGAGGATCTCTTCCACCAGGATGCCCTGCTAGATGCGACGCGGGATGCCGTGCGCCGAATCGTTCAGGAGAGCGCGAAGCTGGAGCCCGTCCTGCTGGTGGGCGCTCCCCTGCGCTTCGAGAGCAAGCTGTTCAACTGCGCGGTAGTCGTCTACCGGGGCCGTATCCTGGGGATCGTGCCCAAGACCTACCTTCCCAACTACCGCGAGTTCTATGAGCAGCGGCAGTTCACGTCCGGGCGGGACGCCGTGAGCCAGGAGATCCCCTTCCTCGAAGCGACCGTGCCGTTCGGCAGCGACATCGTGTTCCAGGCCTCCAACGTGGAGGGTTTTGGGCTGCACGTGGAGATCTGTGAGGATGTCTGGACCCCCATTCCGCCCAGTAGCTTCGGCGCGCTGGCCGGCGCCACGGTGCTCGCCAACCTCTCCGCCAGCAACATTACAGTCGGTAAAGCGGAGTACCGCAGGGAGCTGTGCGCGCTGCAATCCGGCCGGTGCATCGCCGCCTACCTCTACTCCGCCGCCGGGCCTGGAGAGTCGACCACGGACCTGGCCTGGGACGGCTACGCCCTGATCTACGAGAACAACGAGCTGCTGGCGGAATCGGAGCGGTTCCGCAGCGACCAGCTCATCCTGGCCGACATCGACCTGGAGCGCCTGGTGCAGGACCGCATGCGCATGACTAGCTTCAACGATTCCGTCGGATATCACCTGGAGCGCATCCGGTCTATGCGCCGCGTGGAGTTCGAGCTGCGCGTCCCAACTGGCGAGATCCCGCTGATGCGGCGCGTGGAGCGGTTCCCCTACGTGCCGAGCGACCCGCGCGTGCGCGACGAGCGGTGCTTCGAAGTGTACAACATCCAGGTCCAGGGGCTGATGAAGCGGCTCCAGAGCACCGGAATCCGAAAGGTAGTCATCGGCGTTTCAGGCGGGCTGGACTCCACGCACGCCCTTATCGTGGCGGCGAAGACCATGGAGCGGATGGAGCTGCCGCTCACCAACATCCTGGCCTACACCATGCCGGGCTTCGCCACGAGCGACGTTACGAAGAGCAATGCCTGGAAGCTCATGATGGCCCTGGGGGTCACAGCGGAGGAGATAGATATCCGGCCCTCCTGCACGCAGATGCTGCGGGACATCGGCCACCCGTTCGTGGGTGGAATGCCGGTGTATGACATCACCTTCGAGAACGTGCAGGCCGGCGAGCGGACTTCCCACCTCTTCCGCCTGGCCAACCTGCACGACGGTCTGGTGCTGGGGACGGGCGACCTGAGCGAGCTGGCGCTGGGCTGGTCTACCTACGGCGTGGGCGATCAGATGTCGCACTACAACGTGAACGCTTCCGTGCCCAAGACGCTCATCCAGCACGTCATCCGGTGGGTGGTGGATTCCGGGCAGTTCGATAAGGAGACCGGCGAGGTGCTGCAGAGCATTGTAGACACGGAGATCTCGCCGGAGCTCGTGCCGCACGAGGAGGGAGATACAGGCCAGCCCTCGCAGCGGACGGAGGAGAAGATAGGGCCGTACGAGCTGCAGGACTTTAACACCTACTACATCACCCGGTTCGGTTTCCTCCCCAGCAAGGTGGCCTACCTGAGTCACAACGCGTGGGGCGACAAGGATGCGGGAGCGTGGTCGGACCTGGTGCCGCCGGAGAAGCGGCACGCGTATGACCTGGCGACCATCAAGAAGTGGCTGGAGGTGTTCCTGTACCGCTTCTTCCGGATCAGCCAGTTCAAGCGCTCCGCCATCCCCAACGGCCCGAAGGTAGGGAGCGGCGGATCTCTTTCCCCCCGTGGCGACTGGCGCGCCCCCTCCGATTCGGAGGCCACCGTCTGGCTGGAGGAGCTGCGCCGAAATGTGCCGGATTGAATCGTCCCCTATTGGAAGGCAGACTGTCACTCTCACACCGAGCGGTCGTATAAAACAGACCAGCGCCCTAAGGCGTCAGCGCCCTTGTCCTTCCAAGAAGGGATACCACCATGAGACGTCTGCTGTACGGCTGGACCGCATTGGCAGGCATCGGCGGCGTGCTTCTCTCCGGCGCCGCTGCCCCCGCAAAGGCGGATGACTGCGACCGCTACGACCGCTACCGCTACGAGGACGCCCGATACTACGACCGGGACTGCGACCGGGACCGGTACTATCGCGCAGACTACTACCGGGACCGCGATTGCGACCGCGATCGCTACTACCGCACCTATTACCGGGACTGTGACCGCGACCGGTACTACCGGGGCTCCAACGTCCGGGTGGACCTGGACTTCCGCCTCGGACGGGACCGCGCCCACATCCGGTACCACGATCGCGGGCACGGCTGGTAAGTGAGTGACGGCGGACGGGAGACGGACGGGTTGTAGCTCCGTCGGTCATCCGTCTTCCGTCCTCCGTCTCTTCAGTACCCGTGCCCGTCCGCTTCCAGCGTGACCTTGCCCCGGAACGAGTGGAAGAGATAGGTGAAGTAGCCGATCGCCAGGACGATGGCGATGATCCACCAGGCCAGCCCTACCCGCAGCCCGATGCCTCCCGCCGCCGCGGAGAAGATGGTGAGTGAGTATGCGGGGCTCAGCGTAGACGAGAGCAGCGTAGGATACAGCCCGGCGGCCGTCGCGCCGAGCAAGCTGGCGATGAACACGCAGGAGGCCAGGAACGCCGGAAGCTCCGCCCCCCGCCGGTGGAGCACAAGCACCATCGCTAGGCTCCCGAGGATGATCGGCACCAGGATCCAGGTCACGGGCCGCCCGCCAATATTGTGGTAGAGGCCCGGCTGCACCGCCGCCGTCCCGATGGTAGCCAGAACGAACAGCGCCACCGTGGCGCCCCAGAGCCCTGTCACGGCCGCGCGGGCCCGCGCCTGGACCTCGCCGGCCGTCTTGTAGACCAGATACAGCGCGCCGTGGCCGGCGAGCACGACCAGCGTAAACACTCCCACCAGCACCGTGTACCAGTCCAGCACACCGGGATTGGCACCGGTGCGGAAGTCTGTAAACAGCGGCCCGTGGAAGTAGCCCTGTGCGTCCAGCGGTACGCCACGGATGACGCAGCCCAGCGCGGCGCCAAGCACGATAGCCATCAGCAGCGAGGAGAAGAAGAAGGTCCTGTCCCAGAAGCTCCGCCAGAGCGAGTCTTCTTGCAGCGACCGGAACTCGATGGAGATTCCCCTCAGCACCAGGAGCCAGAGCACCATCATCATCGGCATGTAGAAGCCGCTGAACCCGGCCGCGTAGGCGCGAGGGAAGGTGAAAAAGAGCACGCCTCCGCTCACGATGAGCCAGACCTCGTTGCCGTCCCACACCGGGCCGATGGCCGCTAGCACCGTGCGCCGCTCGTCATCGTTCCTGGCCACGGCCAGGTGCAGGATTCCCGCGCCGAAGTCGAATCCGTCCAGCACCACGTAACCGGCCAGCATGAGGCAGAAGATGACAAACCAGAGAGATTCCATTTAGAACTCCGGTGTGGGAGTATGGGAGTATGGGCGTATGGGCGTCCCGAATCCGGCCACTCCCACACAATCACATGGCAACGTGTGCCCCCTCGTCAACTCCCCCCGCCGCCACGGGGCCGCGGGCAATCTGCTGGACCATGAGAAACAGGAACAGCACGCCCATCACGAAATAGAGGCCCATGAAGCCCAATGAGGTGAACGCCACGTCACCGCCGCTCACGTAGCTGGAGGTTCCTTCTGCCGTCCGCTGCAGGCCGTACACCAGCCACGGCTGCCGTCCCATCTCCGCCGCCAGCCAGCCGAACGAGGTGGCGAGGTACGGGAACGGAAAGGCCAGCATCAGGATCCAGAGCATGGGGCGGCTTGTAGCCAGCTTCCCGCGCCACAGCAGGAAGGCCGACGCGCCCATGATCAGGATGAAGAGGGTCCCCAGTCCCACCATGATGTGGTAGGAGTAGTAGAGCAGCTCGATGTTGTCCGGCCGCTGGTCCGGCGGGATGTCGTCGATTCCGGTCACCGTCTCTCCCAGCGAGCCGTAGGCCAGGAAGCTCAGGATGCCCGGCACAACGATGGGGTTCTCCAGCCGGCGGTTCTGCACGTCCGGCTGCCCGATGATGGCTAGCTCCGCATGGTCCCCGGTCTGGAACTTCCCCTCCATGGCGGCCAGCGCCGATTTCTGATAGCGCGCCATCATCTTGCCGTGGAAGTCTCCCGTCGGGAACACCTGGAGCAGGCAGGCGATGAGCCCCACCGTCACACCCACCTTCAGGAACACCTGGGCATCCTCCGCGTGCCGGCCCGCCAGGGCGTAGAACGCCCCGATGGCGGCGACCACGAAGGAGGCGGTGACAACGGCCGCGCACATGTTGTGGGCGTACTGCCACAGGGCCCATGGGTTGAACAGGTATCCCCACATATCCGCAAGCTGGAGCTTCCCGCTAGTGCCCACGGCGTAGCCCACCGGGTGCTGCATGAAGGCGTCGGTGGCGATGATGAAGTAGCCGGACAGCCAGGAGCCCAGGAAGAGCATGAGGGCGGAGACCATGTGGCCGCGCGGGCCCAACCGCTTCTCCCCGAAGAGGAACAGGCCCAGGAACGCGGACTCCGCGAAGAAGGCGAACATCCCCTCCAGCGCCAGCGTGAGGCCGATGACCCCGCCCGCGTAGTCTGAGAACCGGGCCCAGTTGGTCCCGAACTGAAACTCCATGGGGATGCCAGTGACCACGCCCACGGCGAAGTTGATGCCGAAGATCCGCGCCCAGAACCGGGCCGCGTTGTGGTACCGCTCGTCGTTCTTGCGCAGGGCGATGGCCTTCATTACCACGATGAGCAGCGCCAACCCCATGGTGAGCTGGGGGAAGAGGTAGTGGTACGTAATAGTGAACGCGAACTGGAACCGGTCCCACGCCAGGGCATTCATAGGCGGGCATACTCCTGCGGTCACACTGCTGACGGACCCAGTATGGCCCCAGTTCCCCTCCCCCGCATCCCCTCTTCGGCGGATTCGAGCCGAACGCGCGCGAAGAATACCCTGAAGTGAGTATATCTTGCGGCTGCCCGGACGGTTAGAATCGGCTTGCCTGCCGGACAGACCGGGTTTACGGAGGCACGGATGAGCAGAACATGCAGAGTCCCTTCGGCCAGGATGCGGCGAACGAAGGCGCAGGACATCCTGCCCTCTCCACACGACCACCTCTACACCGGCCACCGTCCGGTGGAGGACCGCCTCATCACCACCTTTATGCTGGCGGGAGAGGAGCTTCTGAAGCATCTCGGCGGCGCTGGGCATAAACCGCAGCAAGCGGCGCACGCTCGGCCTATGGACATGCAGAGCCCCGCCTCGTTTGAATACAGCGGCTGGCTCCTGGAGGTTGCAGACCTCGTTGCCAGGCGGCTGTCCGAGGACCCGGCGCGCGGGGAGATGCTGGAAGAGATGCTGCGCGAGCTGGGCGACGGCGCGGAGCTGCGCATGTTGTTCCAACGACGCATCGCCGACATGCCGCAGCCACATGCGCAGGACATGCAGGGCAAGCCGGTCCTCACGCGCCGCGAGGTAGACGTGCTCCGGTGCGCCGCCGAGGACCTATCGCATGAGGAGATTGGCGCGCGGCTCGGAATCGCGGTCGAAACCGTGCACACGCACTTCCGGCGGATCTATAAGAAGCTGGGCGTGCAGCGGCCCATGCAGGCCGTTGCGAGGGCGGTTGCCATGCGGTTTCTGCCGATCGAGGCGGTGGACCTCATAAGACTGGCGGCCCGGTGTTCACTCGGGAACTTTTCTGCGTTCGGTACATGGGTCAACCACGGTCCCGGTCGCTGGAACGACCGGGACCGTGGCCGGCTGAGGCAGATCGCGGCCGCGGGACTTGCGTTGTTCCTCGTGACGCACGCCGCAGCGCAGGTGACCGAGATCGAACGGGGGATCCGGCAGCGCATGGGGAACTCGCCAGCCACGCTTTGCTGCCTCTCGGGCGCAGGCGAAATCGTATGGTCGCGGTCATACCCAAAGCTGTACTCGTTCCAATCTGTAGCCATCGCGCCTACTGACTCCGCGCGGCACGGTTTCAGTTCCGGCCACCTCTATGCCATGGCGCCGACCGAGCGCCCCATTGGGCTCAACGAAGGGATCATCGTCGAGGTCGACCAGAATGGGCGATATGTACGCCAGTACCATGGCGCCCTAGAGCTCGGCAGGCGACTGACTGCCGACAGCAGCCTCGCCTTTGCCGCGGACGGACGGCTGCTGGCAACCACCGGGTTCCTGACAGACGGATTGCTCGGCTTCACAGATGGTGGCGCTACCGTCCAGCGGATTGCGGAGGGCTGCTTCAACCAGGTCTGCCAGGACCCCTCGGGGCGCACCTATGGTGTGCAGAACAGCGGAGTTGGCTCCGTGGTCAAGGTGCTCGACCCCCTCGGACGGCTGGAGCGAACGTTCGCGAGCAGCACCGCATCGGAGACATGGTACGGTGGCATCGCGGTGGATCCGGTGGGCCGGGTCTTCGTAAGCCGGTGCCAGGGCGAAGCGCACAGCGGCGCACCCTCTTCCGTGGACGTGTACGACTCGTCCGGAGGGTTGACGGCGACATTAACCGACTCCGCGCTCGAAGGCGGCAGGCTCTGGGCCGGAGAGGATGGACAGATCTACACGGCCTCGCAGCGACGCGGGCAGATTGTCGTAATGGACGCTTCCGGCCGCATCTGCCGGCGTATGGACGTACCCGGCCTCCTCCGGCCGTACTCCGGCTGCGTGGGAAGCGACGGGCTGCTTTACGTCTGCGGCGCGCAGACGTAGGCTCCGATATCGCCACGCCAATTTCACGCGCAAGGCATCGGGCGACTGCTTTAGGTGGCAATAGTAGCAACAGAGGCGACGATGACGGCCGAAACGTGCCGGAGCCTGTCCGGTACGGGACTTCCATCGAAAAGGAGAGACAGATGAGGCGGAACAGAACAACTTGCAGAACCGTGGTAGCCCTATTCGCCACTCTGCTCGCGGCCGGGGCGGTGCCGGCGGCAGGGCAGGGGCATTGGGGCCTAGCACCCATGCAGACGGCGAGGGAGTTCCTGGGCGCGGCGACGGGAGGTGACGGGCTGATCTATGCGGTGGGCGGCGGGAATACAACATCCGGGACCACCGCAACCGTCGAGGCCTACGATCCCGTCGCGGACAGTTGGCATTTTGTCGCCCCAATGTCCCGTTCGCGGTACGACCTGGCGGTTGTCGGAGGCCCGGACGGCCGCATCTATGCGATTGGCGGCGAGACCTTCGAGGGCGGCCGTCGCGTCCTCAACACCAATGAGGCCTACGATCCGGCCACAGGCAGCTGGACGACCCTCTCTCCCATGCCGACTGCGCGGCGCGGTCTTGGGGGCGCTGTGGGATCGGATGGCCGGATCTACGCTATCGGCGGGGCCGACGGTGTTCACCCGCCGATGAATACAGTCGAAGCCTACGATCCCGCCTCGGACACGTGGGCCCAGGTCTCGCCCATGCCGACAGCCAGGGAAGAAATGGGCGTGACTGCCGGCGCGGACGGCCGCATCTACGTCATCGGCGGCACGCAGCAAGGGGCTCCCCTAAGTCGCCTGAACGCGGCGGAGGTCTACGATCCGAGCGTGGACTCCTGGACCACTCTGACGCCCATGCCGACTCGCCGGCGCGGACTGGCGGCGGCCACGGATTCGGCCGGGCGCATCTACGCCATCGGCGGTGAGGTCGCGGACCATATCGAATCGGGTCTCGTGGAGATCTACGACCCCGTAGCCGGCCAATGGAGCACCGGTCCTTCCATGCCCACCGCGCGGTTGGCTCTGGCGGCTACGACGGCGCTAGACGGCCGCATATTCGCCCTGGGGGGCTGGAGCGGCGCCGCCGATCTGACGACTGTGGAGGCATTCACGCCGCAGTAGAGGGACCTCCCGCCCGGCGCCCCCCGGCCATGCTGAAGACGGGGCTACCTTCTTGCCGGCTTACAAGGAAGTAGCCACTCTTTAGCGGGCTTGAGTCACTCCAGGTCCGGGAGGGACTCGCGGGACAGGAGGAGGCGGATGGAGCGGGCCCGGCCGCGAGTACGCGCGATGAATCCGTTCTCCTCCAGCGTGACAACCATCTGATGCGCGGAGGGCGCCGAGACGCCGAAGTAGCGCGCCATCTCCGCTTCGGCGGGCGGCGTACCGTGCAGCTTGGTGTAGTAGTGGATGAAGGCAAGATACTGCCCTTGCTTCCGCGTATAGGCCGGACGTGGGGCCGGCACGGGATGGCCCATCAAGCTGGCATTTACCTCTGATAGGATTCTCGTCAGCTCCGTATTTTCTGGCGGTGGCGCCGTCCGCTTCCGCGACTTGGCTGCGGGCCTGGAGACCTGCTTGGACAAGCCCTTGAGGCGACGGTCGGTCGCTTCCAGGTCGAACCTCTCCGGGTCAAAGGAGCCGCCGATCCACTCCCGCATGTCCTTGTGGTCCGGGTGATTGGGATTGGACATGGCCTCCAGAAACTCCAGGTATCCCCACGTGCCTCCGCAGTCCTCCGGCGGACAGGCTCTCTCGCCCGCTAGGCAGCGGGGGTACACGGCTCCCGGCTCGGCTGGGAGGACCTTCTCCAGCAGCACTTCGTGCTCCCAGCTATCGCCAAAGTCGTACTCGTAGATGCACTTCTACTTCTCCTGATGGGCGGTTTGATTCGCCTCAGCGTGATCTTGAGCTGGTATATCCGCGTATCCATCGGGCTCACTCTCTTAAGGCTGGGCGTCTCCCGGATTCAGCCAGAGCGGCTCATCGCCGGCGGTAGCGGCGTCGATTACAGGAAAGAGATAGGAGTAGGCGACGCGCCAGCGCTGGCCGCTGCTGGTGAGGACGGTGGCCGTCTTTGGGTTAAGGCTCAGGATGCGGCCGTACACCTCCCGGTTCTGCCGGTCCCGGAATCCTACCTGATCGCCCACCTTCCAACTGAATGGCCCTGGCGCGGGCCGGGGAGAATCGGGTGGAGGTGCAACGTCGCCGGCATCCAGGCTTACCGCGCTGAAGAGGATGGACCAGCGCTGTTGGTCGTGCACGTTCTCAACCAGCAGACGCGTCCGCTTCAGCTCAATAACGGTCGCTTCCACCAGACGGTACTCCGCCTCGTCGAAGTACCGGACGCGCATTCCGGGCCGGAGCCGGGCGCGGACCTGCTCTATCCGCTCCGGATCGTCCAGCAGGCGCGAGATGGCGGCCCGCAGTGTGTATAGCTCAAACAGCGAGGCGGGGGCTACCTCCGTGATGACGCGCTGGTAGTCTAGGGCCACACGTTCTCCTCCCGAAAACCGCCGGTGCGCGGTGTGAATCTCCCCGCAAAAATACTCGAGCCGGCTTGGAACACTCCGGCCGCTTCGGCAGACAAACAGATGTACTCCTTCGGGGGTTCATCTCCTGCCGGTGTCGTTCAGGCGGAGTGCGGCGCCGGCAGGGGATTTCGACCCCGACAATCTGATTGCCGATACGGGCAGAAGGACTGGCAGAATCGGTCCTTCGATCGTCCTGGGAGGGCTGCTCACGCAGAGCAGCCCTCCTTCGCGTGTGGACTCCCGCGAGGATAAGGAGAAGCAGACCCAGAAGGTCGAGGTCACCGGCGACCCGGCCCTCAGCGAACCCTCTCCGGGAGAGGAAGGGGGTTAGTGCATCTCGGCTTCGGTGGTGCCGATAGCGTTGCGATAGAAGCTGAACCGCACGTCCGGGTGGTGCGCCAGGAGCGACATCGGCACCGAGGAGTCCGCGATTCCCTTCGAGATCATGAGCGTGGTCAGCCGCATGCCGAACGGATTGTCGTGCGTGCCGGGATGCCAGATGGAAACGCGCTCCGCCAGCCAGGTCTGCTTCGGCCCTACCGTGATGGCGTGGGTCGGCACCAGCGGGATATTACCCCCGCCGGACGTGCGGGCGTTCTGGATAAGCGTCAGCGGGTGGAGCTCCACAACACGCGTGCCGAGTGCGCGGTACTCCTCCGGCGTGGGCGGTGCGTCCCGGTACGCGCCCTCGCGGCGCACGGGGTCATTGAACGCCCAGTGCTTCACCTCGCCCTGCCCGCCCTGCATCACCGCGCAGCGCACTCCATTCCAGCTCGCCTCGTAGCGCGAAGGCTCGGCCGCGGGGAAGTGGATGTTCTGCGCCGGCATCGCCAGCTCCGGCCGGATGCGGCGGAAGCAGAGGTCCAGGTCCGCCTTGGCGAAGGAGAGCGGATGCTCCGCCCCCACCTCGCGGCCGTCCAGGCACCACTCGTCCATGCCCCAGAAGTGCGCGCTCTTCAGGCAGAGGTCCAGGTCGTTCACCAGCCGCGCGACCAGCGGGAGCTGCTCCGTGGGGCCGATGGGCCCGCAGATGCCCACCGGATTGTCCGGCGTCGACTGCTTCCACGCGTTCACGTACTCCAGCGCCTCCGCCAAGTAGAACTCTTCCAGCGTGTCGTACAGAACAACGGAGAAGCCGGGGCGGCTCAAGTCCTGCAGGTCCTCCGCCGTCAGCGCGGCGGCGTCCTTCAAGAGCTCCGGCTCCAGCGTCGTATAGTCCCACCAGTCGGGCGCGATTTTGCTCTGTGGACGGCTCATGTTCGGTTCTTCGATTCTCGGTTTTCGAGATACGTGCGCCTCGAGATTCCAGGGGGTTAGACGGGGCTCCTGCCTTCTGTTGACACGAACGGGCCGGGTCACTATAATGCCGCTACGAACTTCCGCCTCCGCGATCTGCCGTTCGACCTCATTGCCCGGATTCCGCGGGAACCGGACTCGGAGAGCACCGATGAAACGTCGATTTCTGCTGCCCCTGGTTACTCTTCTCCTTCTGGACATTGTTGCTGCGATAGCCTGCCAAGCCCAGGCCATCAGGGTGAAGGTCAAAGCGGAGCCAGCCGCCGCCCAGTTGGGCGCGCAGGTGACTGTCAAGGCGAGGGTGGCCTTGGACACACCAGCCGCCGAGCCGCTTGCGAAGGCCAGGGTTTACTTCTACACGGACATAAATCCCCGTACCGGCGCTCCAATGGGCACGCCGAAAGCTATGGTCGTCGCCGATTCCAACGGAGTGGCCACTGCGTCCTTCAGCATGCCCAAGCCGGTTTATGCTCCAACCGCGAATGCGCTGCGCAACATGGCTCCGACCGAGATACCGCTCGTGGCGGAATACCCCGGAGATGGCCGCTCCATACTTCCCGCCAGGGACCGCACCGACATCAGCGTGCTGAAGCAGGATACGTTCATGGGGCTGCGTTTGACCAAGATGGACGCGAAGACCGCCTCCTTTGAGGTCACTCTCAACGCACAACATATCGGACCTATCTACAGTTTCAAGTGTAGTGTGTCCGCCGGAGCGAAAACGTTTAAGGTACAGGGCCAGGATAAGGTTTACAGGGCTGTTTTCGACCTCCCAACCCCACCGGCGACGAGCCCCATCTCACTCACGATCAGCTTTGCTGGGAGCCCGGACTACAATCCGGTGAGCGTAACGCGGAGTTTCAACGGCAGGGCGAACTGCTTTCTCACGGTCGGCCTTTACGGCCGGCCGGGACGCAAAGCGTACGGGGAATTCTGGTTAAACACCGAGATGGGGCAGCCCACCGCTGTGGGGCTGAACGGCAGCGCGAGCCCGCTCAGCGGTAAGCCCGTCACCGTAACCGGCCTCGGATCCGCGTCCTACACGGGATACACGGATTCGACAGGTTGGGCCCGGATAGGTGCGCCCATGCCACCCGGCGTCAAGGCTGGAGACACGGTACCCTGCACCGTACACTTCGACGGCGACGCGCAATACAACCCGGTCAGCGCCAATGCCCGAGTCCTAGTAGGAGATTACAAGTACCGCGCAGCCATCGCTTCCAATGGCGACATCTTCGCAAAGCCCGGAACGCAGATCCGTCTGCATTTTGCTCTCACGGGCGAGCCCGATTCGAAAGGCCATCTGGAGCCACTGCCTGGAAGAACGTTGACCGTAAAGGTCTCGAAGCCCATCAACTTTGAGGATTACGCAGAGATCGCCCACTTCTCGCTCGCCACCGATGCGGCTGGCAGCGCGACTGTCCCGTTCACCATCCCGATGGACCTCCAACCGGGCGGAAACCTCGCCTACGAGGCGAGCTGGCCCGGTGATAGCGACCTGGACAAGGCGCTCGCGCTCCATGCCGTCTATCTCCAGAAGTTCGACTCGCAGATCGTAACGGACGGGCTGTTCCTGTCGTTGGCGCGCAAGACCCTGGAGGGCACGATCAAGATACTTCACGATGGGCCTCAAAACGCCCCGGACTCCGGAATCATCCTGGTCTCAGGACCCAACTGCGCAGGATTGGAATACGCCAAGGATGTGAAACCCGGTGGGAAGGTTCAGATACCGCTGACGGAATTCCCGACGGGTCTCAAGGCGGGGGACACCTTCAAGTTCTGCGAGATCGAATACGAAGGTAAAGATACGTACAACCGGGCGCAGGTTCTGATAAAGGTTCCCGTGAGGTAGCCGACCACAGCCTGGATTCGGCTTTTCGATTCCGGAGAAGACAGATAATATCCCGGTGAAATAGGCTGGGTGGTAACCCCCACCCAGCCTCGCGCCTCTCGCCTCCCTCCTACTGACTACTGACTACCGACTACTGACTACTGAGTCACGGGCAGCCCACGTAGTTGCCCCGCTCCCCTACCAGCCCCCAGAAGCTGAGCCGGCCGTTTAAGGGCGAGCGGATGGTTCCATGGCAGCTAGCCCCTTAAACGGTTAAGATTTCCGTGGGCTGCTTTGTTGTTCCTCTGGTTTGGGTAAGATGGGAGAGAGTAGGACGTACTATTCCGTATGAGGTGTCGGAATGCCTAGACCCCCCCTAGGAGAGCAGCAGCTAGACCTGCTCCGCTTCGTCAGCGAGCACTCCCCCATCACCGCCCGCGAAGTGGCGGAACAGTATGGTGAGCCCAACGGGCTCGCCCGCACCACCGTCGTGACGGTCCTGGAGAAACTGAGGCAGAAAGGGTATCTCACTCGGGCCCAGGTAGACGGCGTCTACCAGTACTCCCCTGCTTCGGGTCCCGCCATGTGGCAGGACGTGATCCACCAGTTCGTGGAGCGCACGCTCGGCGGCCGCCTCGGCCCCTTCGTCGCCTACCTCACCAACCAGAATAACCTCACGCCGGAGGAGATTCAGGAGCTGGAGGAGCTGGTCAAGAAGGCGAAGCAGCAGAACCAGGACAAATAGCCCTCCACGCCCCACTCACGGACTTCGGCCTGACACCGTCCCTGCGCGTCATCCCCAGCTTAGCGATGGATCTCTTCTGAAAATGCCTGACCTCCGGTCACACCGGCGGAGGCGCTGCGGCGGCGGCTAGAGATGGCAGGCGTGCGGGTACACAGTGGCTGCAGTCTATGCCGCGAGCTGGAGACTCACCGTCCTGCCGAGCCGCGTCTCCAGAGTGATGAGCGTCTCTAGGCTGAACTTCTCCCACCGGCCGTGAACCAAGTCTGAGAAGCGCGAGCGAGTGATGCCGAGTCTGTCGACCGCCTCGGCCGAATTCATACCGGTCGACTGGATGAACTCACGAAGGTCGCTCAGCAGCATGGCCCTCATCTGAAGGATGGATGCTTCTTCCGGGCCAAACCCGAGGTCCGCAAAGACGTTGCCGCTGCTCTCGTGGATGGGTTCGTCCACCTATCTTTCCCCTATCTGACGGTACCGTTGCCGCGCCAAATCGATGTCTGATTGCCTGGTCCTGCGGGTCTTCTTCTGGAAAGAGTGCAGAACGTACACCGTGATATAATGGCCCATGCACGTGATCGCCAGGCGGACGCTCCGCGAGTTCTGGGAGCGGCATACGGACGCGGAGGACGCGCTCACTGCCTGGTATCAGGACGCCTCTAGGGCAACCTGGCGGACGCCTGATGACATCCGCGCCTTATATGCAACGGCCAGTTTCGTGCCTAACAACCGGGTCGTCTTCAACATTCGCGGGAATTCGTACCGTCTGGTCGTACACGTGGTGTATCGCACGGGACGCGTGTATGTCCGGTTCGTGGGCACGCACGCGGAATACGACCGAATCGACGCCGAGACCGTTTGACGGATAGGAACTATGGACATTCGGCCCCTAAGGACAGAGGCAGACTACTCTGCGGCGCTGGAGGAGATCGGACGGTTGCTCAGACATGAACCGCAGCCTGGAACGCCTGAAGACGACCGCCTGGAGGTTCTCTCCATTCTGGTGGAAGCCTATGAGAATCGAAGCTGCCCCATGCCTCTGCCCTCACCCATCGGCGCTATCGCGTACTACATGGAGAGCCGCGGGCTCACGCGGAAGGACCTGGAGCAGTACATCGGCGGCCGAGGACGAGTAACCGAGGTCCTGAACCGGAAGCGGCCTCTCACCATGCAGATGGTACGCCGGCTGCACCAGGGACTCGGCATCCCCGCTGATGTTCTCATCCAGCCTTACCCGCTGGATACTGAGCCGGCAAAGGCCGCCTGAACACTGCTCTCGCTGCCGTCAGAGAACCGGTCGGATGACTGAGCTCCGCCGGCAGGCCCCTATTCCCAGCTATGCCGCGCCGAAGCCGGCTCTAGCGCACTCATGGATCCAGCCGCCGGTCCGCCCTGGAGACCCTTCGGCGAAATCTGCACCCTTTTTGCGCTTATTGCGCTTTCTGCGCAAGACCGGAGTCCTGCCCCTCTTGAGCTTGGGACGGGTGGTGCCCCCTTATAGCGCTTTCCGCGCTTTTCGCGCAATCTCCACCCATTACCCCGCAGACGCCTGCGCCGTGCTGTTGGAGAGGCAGATCCGAATTTGGCGCGGCCGCGCCAAATTCGAGACAATGTCTCACTCTGACCGCCCGCCGCCTCCGCACTCGAACACATGCCGTCTGTGGTCTGTGGTCTATGGTCTGTACCGCCACAAGATCTCGTAGGAATCCCGCCTCGCTCGAACGCTCGCCCTCAAAGAGGCACGGGAGTGACTCGGCGCGGACGCGGCAATTTGACACGCCGCGTGTCAAATTGGGGCAGAACCCTCCTCCATAGTCGCCACCGCCCCGACTCGGCGCGCCGAGTCGGGGCGGTGGACCGCGCAAGACCGGACGGCTTACTGGATCTCGACCCGCTTGGCCGTGAGGGTCATCGTCGAGAGGTCCAGCGTCCCGACCACCTCCACGGTCTCGCCGGTGGAGATGTCCGCGAAGCTGGCGCTATGATGATGGCCCCGATGGAACACCGTGTGCGCGTCCGTCACCACCGTAATCGTCCCGGAGTTCGGAGCGAAGTGGTCCGCATCCTGGAGCGTGAGCTGGAAGCTGGAGTGGGTGGTATCCACCGTTCCAACGGTACCTCTGGCGCCGACGAAGTGCATGCCGTTGTCCGAGTCGGAGTCGTTGTCCACGATGATCCGGTCGGCGGTTACCACGTGTGAAGTGGTATCCACCGTGCCGCGCACCTCCACCTGCTGGCCGTTAGCGAGGGTCATGGACTGACCGCCGTGCTCGCCGAAGACCACCGTATCCGGCGTGAGCGCTACGTGCACGATGTGGCCGTTGCGCAGCGTCAGGTCGAAGCCGGAGCTGGTGAGGTTCGTGACCGTGCCGTGGAGCTCGGCGAACTTCTGCTTGGGCCCGAAGTGCGAGTTATCACCCTGGTGGATGCTCGGCTGGAGCTTGCCGCCCACGAGCTGGAACGCCGCCAGGTCGAAGTCCACCACCAGGTTGGAGAGCTGGCCGGACGCGACGGGAGTGGTGGCCACCAGCGTGATCTGCCGCTCGCCGTTGCCGATGTCCGTCCCGCCGGTTACCTGCACGGTTTGCGGGGGCCCGCCGTTGCTGGGCACCAGCGTCACGTCGTCGCCAAGCGTCACGCGGACCTGGGTGTAGTTGGCCGCCGGCACGGTGACGGTGGAGAGGAGCTGTGCCGCGCTGGACAGCGAGGCGATGTCGATCGGGGTGCCGTTCGGGTCGTCGGAGGCAAAGAGCGTTACCCAGTTCATTCCATCGGTGCTGGCCTCTATCTTGAAGAGGTCCACCCAGACCTGGCTGAACTGGTCGTTAAAGCTGTCGGTGACGAATACCCCCATCTCTCCCGATCCGCTTGTGGACCCGCCGCCTCCGCCTCCGCCGCAGCCGCTCAGCGCGAGAGCCATGGAGAGGACTGTCGTTGCTACCATCAACGGGCGCCACGTAGTTCGCATAGAAGATCTGCTCCTTCCTTACAGTGGTACATGTGGCACACGAACGCGGACAGCAGGGGCGGAATCGCTGCCTCACCTGACTCTGACGGCTCGCCGCACATAGTGTTCCATGCCCAGCCTCTTCCGCAGCCCGAAGGGGTTCCCCTCCAATAGCACCGGGCTTCAGCCCGGTGAGGGCCACTGGCGGCTATCCAAACCAAACAGGATACGCCTGCGCCCCTTCCTGCCACCAGGCGCCGATAAGCCCCCACACGGCGCCGGCCACGAAGAAGTGGCCCAGCGCAAAGCCCAGAAAGGCGGGCACGGCACGGCGGTAGAGCGGCATACCGCCCCAACGGAGGATGGCGGTCTTGGCGATCCAGGTCAGGAAAAACGACCACCACACGGTCCCGCCAAAGGCCGTGGCCACCGCATAGCCGACCGGATGCAGCGGGAAGCTCACAAACGCGCTCCGGAGCAGGAGCAGCGCCGCGGCCAGGAGCGCTCCGAAGATGGAGGCGCCGGTACGGTATAGGTCCGGAAGCGCGGGGGCGGTCGGGGCATTGACCACGTCCGTGTACTCCGGAATGGAGAGCCACGTGCCCCAGATGCCGCCGCGCAGGTTCTGCGCCCCGTATCGATAGTATGGGTCCAGGTGGTAGTAGTAGGCGACCACCAGCCCCACCAGGCAGGCCAGCACCATGACGGCGCATATCTGCCTCCGCCCGATGCGCGCCTCCTCCGCTATCTTGAGGCTCTCGATCTGGTAGCCGATGGCGCTGGGGAAGTATCCGCGCGCCAGCACGGTGAGCATGGCGAAGATCACCAGAGTGGTGGGAATCTTCCCGCCTAGGAACGGCGCGACCCCCAGCGTGTAGAGCAGGATCTTCTTCTGCTGGTAGAACGGGAACAGCCAGATAAGCGGTACGCCGGCCGCCGCCCGGATGCGCGCGACTACCAGCGCGGTGAGGAGCACGATCGCCAGGTAGGCTACCGGCACCCAGGGCTTCATGCCCGCCGCTATGCAGAACCAGCAGAGGAAGACGAAGCTGCCCACGAGCCCCGGCAGCGCCCAGCGTGGGATGCCCTCTACGCGCTCCGCCGGCCGCCAAAGTGAGCGGAGCGAACGCGCGATGTCGGCCCGCACCTGCCAGAGCGACCAGACGCCGAGCAGCAGGAACGCTCCAATGCTCTGCTGCTGCTCGAACGGCGCACCTGGAATGTCGAAGGCGTAGGCGGACGCCAGCAGAGCCTCCGCTTTCGAGACCACGAAGAAGAACCACATGGAGAACAGGATCTCGGAGGGCACCAGGAAGCCGAAGCCTATCAGCTCCGGCCGGTACCAGAGCTCCAGCGGCTGGAGCACCTTGAAGTTCGAGTTCTCCAGCATGGGGCTGAGGTCCAGCAGCTTCCCGGGCGCGGGCATACCGGGAAACATGCCCTGGAGCATGTTGATCACATTGTAGACCGCCGCCAGGGCGAAGCCGCCCCACATCCAGGGGTCCCGCAGAAAGGCCGGGGCGGACTGGCGGCCACTGGCGGCGGTGATCTCCAGCGGCAGCTCCACAATGGGGAAGGTAAGGCGCTCCTCGTGGATCCAGCGTCGACGCACCAGCAGCATCATGCAGAGCATGCAGACCCAGAGCGCCAGAAAGAAGGCGGTCCAGGCGGCCATCGGGACCAGCCAGAGGCGCCACGGCACCGCGCCGGTGGGGCTGCGCACGTACAGGTCGTGGATCGCCTTCGGATCCTTCACTACGAGCCAGTTGGGGAAGGCCGGCCAGAGGGACGCGAAGTCGTTGGAGGCGGTGGCAAAGTAGAACGGGGCGGTGATGAGCGAGAGCCAGAAGCGCGCCACCCCCACCCCCAGCATGGTAATGGCGATGGCGATGAAGCAGTAGATGGTGAGCATCTCCGCCCGCGTCAGCGCGAGTCGGGCGGCCGCGCGGCGAAGCAGCGGATTGAGCAGCACCAGCGCCATGAGCACGGCGATGGCCGGGATCGGCGGAACGCTCTCCGTGATCTGGGTGGAGAGCACCACGATCTCCGCCTGCCGCACCCAGACCCCGCAGGCGACGGTGAGGACGATGGCTATAAGAACGGAGCGCGCCGTGACGCGCCCCTCGCCGCGCTCCACCGGCTCGGGGACTGTGCTCTGCTCTTCGCCGGGTGACACGCGCGGCAGCGCCATCGGATTGCCTTCTCTCCGCCTACGGGTTCCTCAGCCCGTCCTCCCGGTACACGCCCGCGGCGGGCGGCGGCACCTGGGACAGGTCCAAAGCCGGCGTGAAGCTCTCCGCGAGCCGCACGTTTCGGTCCACCTCCTCCACGGTTCGCATGCCCACCAGGGCCACGTGCACGCGCGGGTCCGAGAGGACGAAGCGGAGGCAGACTTCGTTCGGGTCGCGCGCGGCGGGCCACTCCGGCGCCAGGTCTCGCAGGATGCGCTGAAGGATGCCGCTGGTGAGCGGCCGCATCACGGCGATGCCCATTCCAGCCTCGCTCGCCCTGGGCAGCGCGTGCTGAGACGCCTGGTGGTTGAGCAGGTTGTACCGTAACTGCACCACGTCGAAAGCGCCGGAGGTGATGAGCGGGAGCGCGGTGAAGGGCTCCTCGCAGGTGAAGCCTATGAACCGGACCTTGCCCTGCTTCTTCAGCCGGACCAGCCCCTCGAGCGGAGCGCCCTCCAGGATGTGGCGCACGTGCGTCTCTGTGAACATGCCGCCGTGGAGCTGCGCCACGTCCACCGTCTCGCGCCGCAGCCGCCGGAGCGACTGCTCCACGCTGGAGACCACCTGCTCGGCGCCACCGGACCAGCCGCACTTGGTGGCCAGGGTGTACGGCTCGGTCACACCCTGGAGCGCTTCCCCCAGGACTGCCTCCGAGTTGCCGTTGCCGTAACCAGCCGCCGTATCGAAGTAGGTGATGCCGGCTTCGAGCGCATGCCGGACGATCCGGACGGCGACCCGCCGCCCCTCCGCGCTGAACGGGTTCCATCCGGCGGCCTCATCCAGCGCGCCTAATGGGTACCCGCCGAAGCCCAGCCGCGTGACCGTCCGTCCCGTACGCCCGAAGGTAGTGAAGGGAAGAGACATAGGGGTATGGGAGTATAGGAGTGTAGGAGTGTGGGGCAATCACTCCCATACCCCCACACTCCGACGCTCCCACACCGTTCTTACCGGCGCGCCACCTGCTGGTCCCGCTCGCGGGGAAGCCGGTACCAGACGGCGTCGCAGGCTTCGCGCTCTTCATCGTCCAGGGTCATCTCCACGCCGTGGAGGCTGTCCTGGAGCTGCTCCGGCCGGCTCGCGCCGACGATGGCGCTGGTGATGCCGGGCTGGGCGAGTACCCACGCCACAGCGGCGTGGGTAAGGCTCTTGCCACGCTCCCGGAAGAACTGGCTCAGCCCCTCCGCTTCCTCCATCACGGCGTCCTTCCAGTAGCGGCGGCGGTAGAGGTCACCCGCATGCTGGAGGGAGAACCGGGTGCCCTGCTCCACCTGCTGGCCGGGCCGGTAGCGGCCGGTGAGCATGCCGCCCGCCAGCGGGTTGTAAACGATAACGCCCACTCCCTGGGCTCGGCACGCGGGCAGCAGCTCATCCTCTATCATGCGGAAGAGCAGGTTGTACCTCGGCTGCACGCAGTCGTACCGCGCGAGTCCATGCTTGTCGCTGGTCCAGAGAGCCTCCATGAGCTGCCAGGCGGGATAGTTGGAGCTGCCTATGTACCGGACCTTGCCTGAGTGGACCAGGTCGTCGAAGGCCCGAAGCGTCTCCTCGATCGGAGTAGTTAGGTCGGGCGAGTGGGACTGGTAGAGGTCAATGTAGTCCGTCTGGAGGCGGCGCAGGCTCTCCTCGCAGGCTCGCAAGATGTGCTTTCGGCTGAGCCCTTCGTCGTTCGGGCGAGGTCCCATGGCGCCGCGGCACTTGGTTGCGAGCACGATCCGCTCGCGCGCCCCCCGCTCCTTGAGCCAACGACCGACAATCTCCTCCGTTGCGCCGGCCCGCTCCTGTCCGCCGCCCAGCGGGTAAACGTCCGCGGTATCGAAGAAGTTGACCCCTGCCTGGTCCGCCACGTCCATGATGCCGAAGGCGGTGCGCTGGTCCGCCTGGTTGCCGAAGGTCATGGTGCCGAGGCACACCTCGCTCACCTTCAGCCCCGTCCGCCCCATCTGCCTGATCTGCATCTGTCCCCTCCCACAGGTCGCTAAGCAGGGATTCGGGGCGCACCCCGCCCGCCCCTGCCGGAGTAGGCGTGGTGTTGACGGCATGTATGCCCGCTAGTATAATCCCGCCGAGGAGAGACACGATGAGCCACACAATCACCCTGCAGATCCCGGATAGCGTCTATCGGCCGTTGGTGGAGAGAGCAGAGCGCGAGGGACGCACGCCGGAGGAGGTCGCCACGGACTTGCTGGCGCTTGCTGCCTGTGAGGAGCAGGAGGATCCGCTTCTTCAGCTCGCCGGCGCGCTCGAAGCGGATGTCCCGGATTTGGGGACCAAGCACGACCAGTACCTCCGCGAGGAAGCAGACGGCGGCTTAGGCTGCCAGGACAGACCGAATGCGTATGTGCTGACGAGCTGATTCAGGGAGGTTATAGATCTACGATGGCTTCACTGCCGACTGCCTGCGGGTTTTGGGCCGGCTCGTCCGCACGTCGGTCGGAACCGAGCCATTATGAAGGCCGTCCCCCAGGTCGAGTTTTCCCTCGCTCTCGAGTCGAGCCAGCTCGTCCAAGTCCGAGTCGGTCTCTGGAATGAGAGTCACGATCTCCTGTCCGTCGATTGCTATTCGGGTCACTCGTTTCATCTGGGTTCCTCGCTGAGGACGACATATTCAAACTGTTGGCCGAACCGGCCGTTCCTCCAGCCCGGTCCCTCGTACCATGCGAAGATGCGTACGGCTGGCACGTTCTCCTCAATGACTCCGTATGGCCCAAACTTCATGGCCATGTCGAGACTGGCCGTGAAGCTCGACAGGATCGAAGGCGTTTCATAGGGAGCAGCCAGTCCTCTGTACAACCGCACTTGTAGTATACTGCGACGTCGGAGCGCCTCCTGCGTATCCTCGTAGATGCGGCGCACGGTCGCCCTCCAGGGCTTTACGTCTCCCGCTTCGATCTGGTACCGGTTACGGGAATAAGCGATTCCGCCGACCCGAAACTCCGCTTGAGCTGCCAACTTGAGGATTACGGAGAGGCGGCTACGGCTGTCGTCCGTCCATGCGCCGATCAACTGGCGCCTTCTGGCCTGGAACTCCCGTTGATCCACGCAGCCGAATTGGTCTTAGAGCCGCCAGATTCCTTCCGGCTTGGACAAGCTAAGGAGGACGGCGGCGAAAGCTCCGCCAGAATTGCGGAGGAGGACGCTAGCATGGTAGGAGCCTCTACGCCGCCAAGCGAACGCTGAATTGAACACTGAGAGGGCATTAAGTGGCGAGGCATTCTATGCACCAGAACGAGGAGATTCCGTGCGCGCGGTCTGAGCCGGCGGACATAGAGGACGTGGCCATCTCTCGGCTGCTGGAGTACGCGGGAGAGCTCGCCAGGTGGCAGCATCGGGGCGAAAGCGAAACCTGTTCGGAGCTGCCGAGCCGTATAGGGTCGTTGCTGGACCTCGTGTCGCGGGACGGGGAGTTGGCGGAGTTCCTGGAGACCCTGCCGCAGTCGCTGGGCAGCGGTCTGCTCTTGCCTACCATCTTCCGCAGCCTGTTTCCCGCGGAGCCACAGCCCATCGCCGTTCCGCGTATGGAGAGTGGACCGCCAAGACTGGCCCCGCGGGAGTTGCAGATTCTCGGGGCAATCGCGGAGGGGAAGTCCAGGAATCAGATAGCGCGCGAGCTTTCGCTCGAGGTGAGCACAGTGAGGTCCTACTTCGATAGTATCTTCGAAAAGCTGGAGGCGACGAGCTCGCTGGATGCTGCTGCGCGAGGCGCGGCACTGGGACTTGTGCCGTTCGACCCCGTTGACCTCGTCCGGCCGGTGGCGGACGGGAGGGCGCTGGACTTCAACCATTTCAGCTATCTCCTCGTTGGGAGAGAAACTCTGCTCCAGGGAGGAGAAGACACGGTGAGCCTATGGCGGCAGCGGCTTGCCGCCGTCGGGCTGTTGCTCTTCTTATTTGCCGCCGCACTCCAATACCCGCCAGTTTCACGCGCCGCCATGGCAGTAACGTCACATCAGCACGGCTACGTGCTCGAATACACGCCGGAGGGCAAACTTGTTCACCGCTTCAACGCAGGTGGGCAACTGCGATATCCTCGGGCGCTGGCCGTCTGCCCACCTGCCGGTGAATATCACGGATTCGCAAAGGGAAACCTCTTCGTCCTCGACAACGGCAGCGGCCCGGATTGGCTCAACCCGAGCAGCGTTACGGAAACCACCACAACCGGAGAGTACGTCCGCTCATTCACGGGAGGGCGATATCTCAGTAACAGGCTGACTGCGGACTTTGGCCTGGCGTTCACCGCGGACGGCCGCTTATTAGCTGCCAGTGGGGACATGACCGACGCGATCCTTGAGTTCACCGAAGGCGGCAGGGCGGTCCGCCGGTTTGCCAACCTGGTTCCGTACGGCGGAGTTGCCACGGACCGGAAGGGGCACGTCTACGTGGCCGGAGGACGATGGGACCGGAATCCGGTGCACGTATTTAGCGCCGGGGGCCGGCTCTTGAGGACCGTGGGCAACGGCGACGGCAGTGCCATTGGGGTCGGAGCCTACAAAGGCGTTGCCGTAGACCACCTGGGTAGCCTCTACGTCGCGAATCTGGAGAACCGGGTTATTGAAGTATACGATGGGAGAGGCCGGCTCACGCGCTGCATTGGCCAAGGTCTGCTCCACTATCCCTCCTACATGGCGCTCAGCAGTGATGGGCGGCTGTACGTCCTGGATGACGCCAGTGTCGATGGAGCTGAGTTACACAATACTGGCCGGCGGACCGTTCAGGTCTTCGACAGCTCAGGTGGCGGCTTTCTCTACTCGTTCACTGCTCCTCCCCGCATCCGATTCACCAACCTCACCATCGGTCCCACCGGAAACCTCCTCATAGCGGGATACCGGGAGTAGAGACACTCCACCCTGCCACAGTTGTCTACCAGCCTCAATACGGAATAGACGGGCCAGTTGCCTGCCTCTTATGCTGATTCGTCAACTACTGATCTCAGCAAAGGAGGAAGTCTCACATGCGTACAACCCTTTGGAATCTCGCTCGCTGCGTCCTGCTGGTTGCGGTTGTGTCCATGGCGCAATCCCCCTGCTGCCTGTCACAAGCGGCTGTTGCCTGGGGAGGCAACGTAAACGGCCAGCTCGGGGATGGAACCAACACGAACCGAAGCGCTCCGGTCCAGGTGAGGGATCCCGGCGATCCCACCGGCTTCCTGCAGAACGCCGCCGCCATTAGCTGCTACGGGTTCCACAGCGTGGCGCTCAGGACGGACGGCACCGTTTGGACGTGGGGGCTCAACAACTACGGCCAGCTCGGAGACGGAACTTCGACGGATCGGAATACGCCGGTGCAGGTAATCGACCCGACCGATCCAACGGGCTTCCTGCAAAACGTGGTGAGCGTGGCGACGGGCGGCTACCATACGCTCGTCGTGAAGGCGGACGGCACCGTGTGGGCCTGGGGCAACAATAACTTTGGCCAGCTAGGCAACGGCACGACGGTCAACAGCAGGGTCCCTGTGCGGGTACTGGATTCCGCCGACCCGTCTGGCTTCCTGCAGAATGTGTCCGGAGTAGCCGGTGGCGACGCGCAGACGGTAGCCGTAAAGACAGATGGGACCGTGTGGACCTGGGGAGCCAATAGCTATGGTCAGTTGGGAGACGGCACCACCACGGGCCGCTCCACACCGGTGCAGGTGAAGGACCTCAACGATCCATCCGGGTACCTCCAGAACGCGGTGTACGTCCAGGGTGGGGCGTATCAGGCACTCGCTCTGCTGGCAGACGGGACGGTCCGCGGATGGGGCAGGAACGATGAGGGCGAGCTGGGAGACGGCACCTTCATGAGCCGGACCTCCGCCGTACAGACGATAGACCCGACAGACCCCAGCGGATTCCTGCAAAACGTATCGGTGCTCTCGGGAGGGGCGTCCCACGGCGTTGTGCTGAAGGGAGACGGCACCGTCTGGGCGTGGGGCCACAATGGACTGGGCCAGCTCGGCGATGGCACTACCACCTTCCGCAACTCCCCCGTGCAGGTTAAGGATCCAGGCGATCCAAGCGGGTTTATTCAGGGCGTCGCGAACCTAAACGTGGCGGGTGCGGGCTACCACAGCCTTGCCATCAAGGCAGATGGGACGGCCTGGGCATGGGGAGACAACGACCACGGTCAGCTTGGGGATGGCACCACTGCCAACCGGCCCACTCCTGTTCAGGTCACGAACCCCTCGGACCCGACCGGATTCCTTCAGGGTGTGACGGCTCTGGCAGAGGGCGTCTACCACAACCTGGGTACCGTTACACCTTAGATGGATCCACTCAGCCGGCGCCGGGCCATGAGAATCTCGCGGCCCCCCCTGTCTTGCGGGGAGGCCCAACTCTGTCAGGCCGCTAACACGCTTGCGGGGTCTATGGCGGTTACGGCGGGATAGCGGGTGAAGTCAGTAGTATTGAAGGTGAGCAGGTAGGTGACGCCGTAAACGAGCAGCACGGCCACCAGACGGGCGTCGTGCGCCTGCCGTGGCTAGGACTGGATTCCGGCGACTTCGGTGCAGGAGCGCTGGGAGGAGGAGGAATCCTCCTCGTGGTGGGTGGCGCCATCGGCGCCCACGCGATGGGTGGGTTTGCCCCGTCGGAACGCGCGGATATTGCCGATGGTGGTGTCCAGGATGCGCTGGATGGCCTCCACGCTGTCCGAAGCGATGTGTGGGGTGATCAGCACGTCCGGGCGGCGCAGGAGGATCTGGTTGCGCAGAGCCACCTCCAGACTGTGCCGGCTCGCCTCCGGGTTGCCGAGGAGCTGCTGCTCGTCGCTCAGGTTCTCCTCTCCTTCCAGAACGTCCAGGCCCGCGCCGGCCAGGGTGCCCCTGTCCAGAGCCTCCACGAGGGCGGCCGAATCCACCAGCGCACCGCGCGCAGTGTTGATGAGGAGAGCGCCTCGCTTGAACAGCTCAATGTTGTGGAAGCCAATGAGGTGATGGCTCTCCGGCGTGAGCGAGGCATGGAGTGTAACGATGTCCGAGCGGCGAAGCAGGTCCTCCAGTGCGGTGTAGGTGAACCCCGCGCGCCGGGCCAGGTCCGGCTTCTGAACCGGATCCGACGCAAGCACCCCCATCCCGAACCCCTGCGCCATCTGAACTACGAACCGGCCGATGTGCCCCACCCCAACCACGCCCAGGGTCTTGCCACGCAGGTCGAAGCCGCGGAGACCTTCCATGGAGAAGTCACCTGCGCTGGTGCGCGTATTGGCCGTACAGATATTGCGGGAAAGCGCCAGGATGAGCGCAAAGGTGTGCTCGGCCACGGTATTCTCGCCGTAGCTCGGCACGTTGCTCACCACGATGCCTCGCTGGGCGGCGGCCGCCACGTCGATATGCTCGAACCCCGTGGAGCGGGTAGCGATCAGCTTCAGATTGGGTAGCGACTCGATCACGCCGGCCGACACTCTGGAGGTGACCGAGGTAGACAGAACGTCGGCGTGCTGCCCCATATCCGGAACCTGAGCCGGCCGCGTTAGGGGCTCCTCGAAGCTGTGGATGACTTCATCCTGGAGGTGATTCTCCAGGTAGCGACGCTTCTCGGCGTCTGCCTCAAACGCATAGATACTCATCTGCGCACATTCTGCCGGGCTGCCGCTGGAGCTAGTCCAGCGCCTGGGTTTGGGAAGGAGAAGTGGTGGGCCGTGGCGGCGTAAAGTCCACCCCGGCGGGCCTCCGCGCCCTGCGGGCCGCCTGCTCCTCGGTCGGGAGCTCGCCCCTGGCAATGGCGTCCCGAACGGCCTGCGCAATGCGTTCGGCTATCTCATGCAGGCGGGCATGGCGCAGCCACTCCGTATCGAGCGGCGCATCCCCGGGATAGAAGTACGTGTAGCCGTTGGCGACGTTGCGGAACGCGATGCAGGACGGCGTGCGGGAAGACGAGCTGTGCAGGATACGGGCGTGCTCGATGATGCGCCGCACGTGATCGTCCCGGCCCCTCAATGTCTCCGCGGCCACGGTCATCACCTGATTCAGCTTGTCCCGAAGCGCCTCCATCGGTACTGCCCAGCCCCCAATCAAAGGATGAAGGATGAGGGATGAGGGATGAATCCGGAATTCATCCTTCATCCTTCATCCCTCATCCGTTGTCCATGAGTATGGCGTTGAACGTGGCCTTTCGGTTCCCCGATTCAGCGGCCAACGCCGAGCATTTCCGTCCGGCCGCAGCACGCCGCCATCCACTCGCGGACCGGGAAGGTTACCACCGCCCGGGCGCCGCCTCCGGATGCATTCTCCCACGCGATCTGGCCCTTCAGGTCCCAGGCTGTGAGGCTCTGGATGAGCTCCATGCCCGTGTGCCCGGCCCGGCCTGGCTGGAACCCTTCCGGTAGGCCTCGTCCGTGGTCCCGCACCTCCAGCTCGGCGGTTTCTCCGTGCAGCAGGAGGGATAGCTCGATGTCACCCTCGCCGTGCTTGGCAGCGTTGCTGATGAGCTCGGTGGCAAGCACGATGAGGGAGGTCACCTGGCGAATAGGAAGCAGGAAATCGTCCGCCGTTAACCGGAGCTCCCGTTCACCAACCACGGAGCGGGTGAGCGGCAGCAGGTCCTGCAGCGCGGTCTTCGCGCTCATCGCTTCGATGTCGCCGTTCTGCTTGGCCTCCCGGGTGAGCACCTCGTGGAGGGCGGCGAGGGAGCGGATGTGCTGGCTCAGCCGCTTGAGCTCCGCCACGGGTACCGTGTCCCCGTCCTGCATCACCTGCATGTCCACCAGCGCGGAGATTACCTGGAGGTTGTTCTTCACCCGGTGGTGCGTCTCCGCCATCGCCATTCGGAGCCGCTCCTGGATGCGCTTGCGCTCAGTCACGTCGAACACCGCGACAAGTCGGGCCTCACGAGAGCCCCAGACGATGGGCTGCGTGGTCAGCTCTACGTCGATGATAGCGCCGTCGCGCGTGCGGTGGATCCACTCACCCCCAAAGGGCTGGTTGGCTCGGATGGCGGAGATTGCGTCCAGCAGTCTCCGCGCCTCCTCCGGTGGGCCGATGTCCAGCACCGAAAGCGCAAGGAACTCGTCCCGCGAGAAGCCGTAGTGGCGCACGGCGGCCTCGTTAACGGCGAGAAAACCGAGAGTCTGGTGGTCCAGCACCCACATGGGCAGCGGGTTGGCTTCGAAGAGGAGCTGGTACTCGCCATCTGTGGGCCGGGCGGCGCGCTGCTCGTGCAGGAGGGTGGAAAGGACGGCGATGGTGGGGTTGGGAACGGCGACAGACGCTTCCGACATAGCAGTCTCCCTGAAATCGACGAGATAGAACTGTCCGCTCGTCGGGGAGCGCTCTGACCTATTCACCGCGCGAACGGGGACTCCTCCGCGACTTACCCCACCGCTTGCCCCTTAGAGAGGGCGAGGCAAAGCAGCGGGCATGGTGAGGTGCCTGACTCCGCGAAACTTGGTTCCGGTTTTCCTGTCTTAGAGAGAGTATCTATTCGTCGGCCGGGCTTTAGCCGTACGCCGCGCTATCCTGTTAGAAGTACCTGTTATCCGCCTTGGAAGGAGAGGGCCATGAGGACCACGCGACCGAAAGTCCGGCTGATCATCCGTCGTGGACGCGCGTCTAGGCCGACCGCGGCGATAGCTTACGATACTAAGCGAGTGGAAGCCGTCGAGCGGCTGATCGCCCTCCTCGAGAGGTCGGCGTTTCCCGCTCGGCCGCACCGCATCGGTGTGCGCCCCGGGCGTGTCGATACGCGGTCGCTTCTGGAGCGGCTGAGAGCGGCCCGCGCCGTGTACGTGCTCTCCTCCGGCGTGGTGGCGCGCACCGGTCCGGGGGCGTATACGCGGGCTTCGTTGCAGGAGCTGGAAGAGTAGCCGGTCAGCCACGGCAGCCCGCCGGGACCATTCCCGGCAGGCTGCGAGCGTTTACCAGCGGTGACGGTAGAACCGGTGCGCGTAGAAGCCCCGGCCACGGTAGTAGCGGCCGCCTCCGATGCCGATGGAAAGGCCGAAGCTGGGCCCATAGTAGACCGGACCGTAGCAGGCCACGTAGCCGCGCGGGCGGCAGGGCGGCCGGAGTGAGACATTGTCTCAAAATGCAAACCGGCTCGGCAGCAGCGGATCACCGCCCTTCCCCTTCGAGGGGCAGCGTTCGAGCGAGGCGGGACTCCCACGAGCACATTTGGCTTTGGCAAGTGGTGAGAGATGGAGCTCGTCGGGGCTCGCGTGGTACCCCAATTTGAGGGGATCCCCTCAAATTGGCGCGGAGGGACATTGTATTGCGATGATGGCGTTCCACTACAATATGGCACCATGGCCTCAAATTGTAGTGATTTGCTCCCATCGCTGGACGCGCATACCTCACCTGCGACTTCCGCCTGGACGCCCGTTAGCCCGCATGAGGGTGCCGTGCGGGATGCCCCTATGCCGGGCGCGCTAACTTGCCCAGGCAGACATCCAGTGCCTGGCTCAGATCGCCGGGTAGGACCATCTGAGACATTGTCTCAAATTGAAAATAGACGGGATGTTCTGACCGGGAGAAGAGGCGGACGGGTACGGCGCTCTAGCTGTTTTCAGCAATGGTTGGCATGTGTTGGTCGATGGTTGATGGCCGGATAATTAGGACTGATAGTGCAAATTTGAGATCGCGATCTCAAATTGTAAACGCGATGAACCTGTTAGACGTTTCCCAGCTTCTGGTGTTGTTCCGGCGGAGGGCAAAGGACAGAAGCGCCCGCCCCGTACAGCGTGCTAGAATAGCGTAGCACTCCTACCAGGCAACCCTATGTCCAGACCCGGCCGCTGCATACCTCTCCTATTTGCGCTGGTTTGCGCCTGCACGGCGGCTGCCGCACTGCAGAAAGGGCGAAAGCCCGCTCCGCCGCCGCTGGCGCGACCGTTTGCGCTGGCGGACGTGGAGGGCAAGCGGCACGCGCTGGCGGACTACCGCGGCAAGCCGGTGGCGCTCCAGTTCTGGTGCGGGTGCCAGTGGTGCCATGACATGGCCAAGCTGTGGGGACAGGCGCAGCGCTCCGGCGCCCTCCAGGTGGGCGGGCAGATTCCCCCTACGCTGGTGGTCTTCGCGGGCAGCGCAGATGAGCTGAAGGGCTTTGCGACGGAGACGGGGCTCGATCCCGCCACCACGGTGCTGATGCCGGACCCGGACCTGGCGGTAGCGCAGCCGTACCACGCCGTTCCCTGCCCGCGCGTGTTTGTGCTGGATTCGGGCGGCCGGATCCGGTATACGAACAACCGCGCGGATGACGCCGCGCGCAAGGGCCCCGCTGCGCTCATCACTGGCCGCGCAGCGGACGCTCTCCAGGGTTTGAAGCCGCTTGCCGCGAAGGGCAAAAAGGGATGACCAGCAGAGTACACCGCCGGTGCCCGGCGACTAATGTCGCGGGCAACAGGAACAGAAAGTCCACCTTCATGGACTCTGGATTCCGATTCCGCGCAGGCGGACTTCGCGTGTTTGTTGCCGCCATTTCAATCTCCGCCTTGTCCACGAGTGCCGTCGCCCAGACGTCGCCATCGGGGCTGGTAGTGGAGGGGAAGGACGGCGTGATCGTCTACGGCCCCACACGGGCCCTGTTCGACTTCGGCACGGTGGACCCGCTCACCACGCCCAGGCTGGAGCACCTGTTCACGCTGAAGAACGGCGGAACGGCGACGCTCACGGTGGGCAACCTGATGCCTTCCTGCGGGTGCACCACGGCTCTGATCGGATCCGGAGACGAGCAGTCCCGCACGCTGGCGCCGGGCGCGGAGGCGAGCGTGCGCACGGTCTTAGACGTGGCCCACAGCTTCGGAGGAATGCTGGACAAGTACGTGACGGTCTACCTGCAGGGCCAGAGTGTACCGGCCGCCGTCCTGGAGCTGCGAGTAAACGTGCGGCCGCTAATCAGCTTCTCCAGACCGCTCATCGGGTTCGGGCAGGTGCCGACGGGGGAAACCAGAAGCATTGACCTTACGGCTACGGTGGATGCCCGGCTGGCGTCTGGCGGCGTGCTGCCGAAGCTGGCATCGAGCGATCCGGACGTTACGGTAGCCCCCTCCGGCGGGCAGACAGAGACCCTGCGGGACGGTAAGCCGATGCTCGCGCAGTCCTACACGTGCACGGTCTCCCCGCACGCGCACCTGGGAGTGCTGAACGGAACCGTCTACTTTCTCGTCCGCCCCTCCACGACGCCCCGCCCGGAGGACGCGCTTGCGAGCTTCTCCGTCCCGTTCAGCGGCGAAGTCACGGGGAAGATCTCTGCTGCTCCCGCCACGGTCATGTTCGGGGCCGCCGCGGTGGGCCGGGAGGTGACGCGAACGGTGACCATCACAGGCGTCAATCCCGAAGCCGTGCGCGGGCTGCACTTAGGTGACCCCGGCCCATGGCTTACGGCGAAGATGGAGCCGCCCGCAGCCGACCGGCCGAACCAGGCGGCGCTCCAGGTCACGCTCACCAGCCACGCGCCTACCGGAAGCATCCAGTCCCACGTCGACATAACGACTACGGACGGGCAGCGGCTCGTAGTGCCGGTTATCGCCTACGTCGTACCCGTCCCGAAGTGACCGTAGAACCCGTAACCCTCGAAGGGCAGCACGTCCGACTGGAGCCCCTGGCAATGCAGCACCTGGAGGGGCTCTGCGCCGTAGGACTCGACCCGAGCATCTGGACGTGGATGCCCGCCAACCCGCGCACGCCGGATGAGATGCGGGAGGTGGTTGCCGCGGCCCTGCGGGACCAGTCGGCCGGGGTCGCCCTCCCGTTTGCCACCATTGACCGAGCGACGGACCGGGTGGTCGGAAGCACGCGCTACCTGGCCATCACCCCCGAGCACCGGCGTGTGGAGATCGGTTGGACCTGGATCGCCCCGGCCTGGCAGCGCACGGCCATCAACACGGAGGCCAAGTACCTGATGCTCCGGCACGCCTTTGAAAAGCTGGAGTGCGTGCGGGTGGAGCTGAAGACGGACCGGCTGAACGAGCGGTCCCGGGCGGCTATCCAGCGCATCGGCGCACAGGAGGAAGGCACGCTCCGCAGCCACATGCTGATGCCCGGCGGCCGGCTTCGAGATACCGTATACTACAGCATCCTGGCGCCGGAATGGCCCGGCGTGAAGGCGGAGCTGGAGAGAAAGCTGAGGATGTAAATTGATAAATGGGTAAATGAGTGTACCTGGCGAGATCCCGGCGTACACTCATTTACCCGTCTACTGCCCCACAGCAGGCGGCAAAAGCGCTGACCCAGACGCCTGAAGGGCCGGCTGCAAATCAGGCAGCCGGCCCTTCAATCTGTTGAGTGTTACCCCACTACGTGGAGCAGTTTCCGCGTACGCCTCAGGTGGCCGGCGCAGCGCTGGCTTCGCTCTTAGTCTCCGTTTTGGACTCCGTCTTGGTCTCGGACTTCGTCTCCGCCTTCGTTTCCGCGGGCTTATCGGCATCCGCCTTCTTGCCGGAGCGCCCGTAGTCGTTCACGTGGAAGCCCGGCCCCTTGAAGACGATTCCCACCGGGTAGAGCAGCCGGCGCAGCTCGCCGCCACAGCCCTCATGGATGGAGAGCGGATCCTCCGTGATGCGCTGAAACACCTCAAACTGCTCGTTGCACTTCGTACACTCGTAACCGTACGTAGGCAATGCCCCTCACCTCGCTGTACAAGATTTCAACCGTATCTATTATATCACGGGTGGGTGCGGCCCATACCGAGCGCGGACAATAAGCGCGTGACGTCGGCCACTTCGCGCTTCATACCGAGCTCCTGGAAGACCGAAACCGCCTCAGAATATAACTTGTGCGCGGATGTCAAGTCGTCCTGGCCTGCAGCCACCCTTCCCAGGTCGCGCAAGCAGGTCGCTTCACTCTTGCGGCTGCCAATGCGCCGGCTGATCTGCAGCGCCGTTTCCAGCGCCTGCCGCGCAGAGGCGTACTCCTTCTGTTCGCCCAAGACCCGGCCCAGCAACTCCAGATTCCATGCGATGCCTGCCTGATCGCCCAGCTCCACATACAGGTCTCGCGCCTCCTCCAGAGCGGAGCGCGCATTGGCATAGTTGCGCTCCCGAATGGCGACCAATCCCAGGCTGTTTAAGGACCACGCCTGGCCGGCCAGATTGCTATAGTCGCGGTAAATGGCCAGAGTGCGCAGGAAGGATGAGCGCGCCTTTTCTTCGTCAGCCTCTTCCAGGTAGGTGTATCCCAAGCAGCCCAGATTCCACGCCTCGTTCATCGCGTCGCCGCGCTTGCGGTGCAGCTTCAGCGCCTCCTCCATCAGTTCCCGTCCCAGGGCCACCTGCCCCTGCTCCCGGGCCACATAGCCAAGCCGGCCCAGCGCCTCTGCCTCACCACGGCTATTGCCCAACTTACGGAAGAGCTCCACGGCCTGCTGCAGGCTCTTGCGCGCCTCTTCGTATCGGCCCTGGTTGGACACAACATCTCCGAGCCACAACAGCGCCTCCGCCTCCCCGTCAGCGCAGCCTGACTCCCGCGCAAGCGCGAGCGCCATCTGACAGTGGGTCGCGGCATCCTCGAAGTCGCCCTGGCATTGGGCCAGACCACCCAGTCCGCAGAGGGCGGCGATTCGTACGGCCGGTGGGGCTTGGGTTCCGGAGCGAGAAAGCGCTCGGCCGAGCCGGTCACGCCCCTCCCTTACGTGGCCGCGAAGCCACCAGAACCGATAGAGACTGGAAGCGAGCCACAGTCCCCACTCGGCCTCTGTTCCGTCCTGTTCGGCCCAGCTCAGGGCGGTCCGAAGGTTGTCATGCTCCTCCTCTAGCCGGTTGAGCCACTCTTGCTGCTTAGGTCCCATGATCTCGGCGGCGGCACGCTCTCCCACGCTCAAGAAGTAGGCGGCATGATTCCGCGGAATTCCCTCCGCTTCCGTGGGATCGGCTATGAGTTTGGCCCTGGCGTACTGACGGATGGTGTCCAGCAGCCGGTAGCGTGGCGCTCCGCCGTGAAGGTCGTAGACAACGAGGGACCTGTCGACGAGCGAGGTGAGTACGTCCTCCGTCTCCGGTACCTCCGTCACTTCACGTACGGCCTGCAGGTCCGCGCCTCCGGAGAACACGCACAGACGCCTTAGAAGCCGCTGCTCCTCAGCGGTGAGCTGATCGTAGGACCAGTCGATGAGCGCCTCCAGCGATTGGTGGCGCGGCATGGCGGAGCGGCTTCCGCCGCGCAGCAGCCTGAACCGGTCACTCAGACCCGCGTGGATGGCTTCGACTGAAAGGGCCCGTATGCGCGCCGCCGCAAGCTCTATGGCGAGCGGGATCCCGTCGAGCTGCCGGCAGATGTCCGCCACGACCTCCGCGTTAGCGCCGGTCAGCCGCCAATCCGGCTGGACGCGTCGCGCCAGCTCAACAAAGAGGCTCACAGCCGGGTACTCCTGAATCACCGCCAGCCAATCCTTGTCTTGCGCTGTTCGAGGTGGCCGGCGTTTTTGTCCGATGGCGACAAACGGACATGGCAGGCCGGGAACGCGCCACGTGACCTCGCCGGTGACCCGGAGCGGCTCCCGGCTCGTGGCGAGGATTCGTACCTCCTGGCCGCAGCCCAACAGATCAGACACGACGTTGGCGCAGTCCTGCAGCAGGTGCTCGCAGTTGTCCAGGACAATCAGCAGTCGCCTGGTTGAAAGAAACTCCTTCAAACTCTCCAGCGGAGACCTGTTGGGCTGCTCCGCTACCCCAAGAGTCCTCGCGATAACCGGCACAATGAGAGCAGCATCTGCGAGCCCGGAGAGGTCCACGAACCAGGCGCCGTGCGTGTAAGCGGTGGCTGCCGTCTGAGCGGCGGCAATGGCCAGCCGGGTCTTGCCAATCCCGCCTGTACCGCACAAGGTGACCAGGCGCGCGGAGGAGATGCTGGCGACGATGTCCTTGACGGCCAATTCACGGCCGACCAGACCGGTAAGTGGGTGCGGAAGTCGACCAGAGACCGCCGCGGAAAGCCGTGTGAGGGCAGGCACAGATTGGCGGTGCTTGAGACGTTCGTAAAGCGCGGCCGTCGCCGGGTCCGGAGCGGCATTCAGCTCCCGGTAGAGATAGAGACGAAAGTCCCGGTATACCTGCGCCAGTGCGGCGTGCTCACTACGCTCCGCCAGCAGCTCCATCAGGGTGCGGAGCGCCGTCTCCCGGAGCGGGTCCACAGCCATTACACGCCGCAGGTACCCCGTAGCCGCCGAGGTGTCGCCCTGCGCTGCCTCGTCGGCAGCAAGCCGCTCCAGGGCGGCGACATAGGCCTGGGCGCGCAACTCACGCTCCGGGGTCACCCAGTCCGCGCCGAGGCCGGCCAGCAGCTCGCCGCGATAGATCTCGACCGCGCGATGAAGTGCCGGAGGATCGCTTCGGCTCACAAGACAGTCGAACTCTGTCACGTCGATCCACGCGCCGGAGGTTTCCAGGCGGATGCCGCGGATGGTGGGGGAGGATAACCGCGTGGCCTCCTCGCCAAGCGCGTCGCGCAGGTCGGTGAGATTGCGCCGGAGGTTATAGCGAGACTGATCTGGGCGGCTGTCCGGCCAGAGCGTCTCGGCTAGCCATTCCCGGTCCAGTACCTGGCCGCCGCGCAGGGCCAGGAGCGCCAGCAACTCCTGGCCCGCGCGCGAGCGCAGTGCGCCCATCGGGGCGCCATCAACCTGGACGTCGACCGGACCGAAGAGACGTATCTCAAGGGACATTTCAAGATGAACCAGACGCACAATAGATGCGCCCTCGGTCCCGTGAGACGGCAGTGGTGGATGATGGTACCGAAGGGGCGGAACGTCCTCGGCAGCAACGGGCGTGTCACGACCGCAGCATTATACGCCGTGTCTGTTCTCTTGATGTCTCCTTAACTCCTCCGTATTAGAACCAGGCGTGTGTACGGGTTGGACGTACGGACCCTGCCTCCGGCCGAGCTACAATTCCGGTCCAGCTACTCTGGGCTCGGTCATGGCTGTACAGTGAGGCCACCAAGGTTGACGCGGACGTCCGCCTTGTGCTCGAAGTCGCCGTTGGCGACAAGCGTGAAGACAAGGTCCTGGAGGGTCTTGCCCACCGGGATTGCAAAGAGGATTGGGAAGTCAACCTTGGAACCCGGGATTAGAAACTTCGTCTGAACGGGCGCGCCAGCAAAGTCGTAACCTACGGGGCGGAATGCCTCGCCGTCGGTATCCGCGATGGCATTATGGACATCCGAGCCGACCCACAGGCGGGAGTCCATTTTACGGCCGTTTACCACGTGGCAGTCGACCAGAATGAGCCCGTAGCCTCTCTTCGGCGTGACCACCATCGTGTCTCGTTGAACGGACACGGCATCCTCGTCGGCCAAGGTCACGTCGGGAGTCCGCATCGTGTAGCTTTCCACCTCCTTGACGCTCAGCACGGAGAACCTCCACCGGCCGTCGAAGAGCAGGTCGCCAATCTTGCCCCGAAGGCCCTCAACCGGATTGGCGCCGCCGGCGAGCTTCATCTCGAGGCCATCTGAGCGAGTTTCTACAACCATCTGAAGCGCTCGTGCCACATCGGCAACAGGAACATAGGCCTGGCCTCCGATGGTCCGCAAGCGCGCAGATGCCACCTTTCCATTGATGATAAGCCGTGTCCCCACACCTAAAGCGAAGGCGTAAGAGCCACAGCATGTGACTGCTCCTAAGATCAGCCAGCAGTGCGGCCGTTTGATTTGAATAGTCAACTTCTATCTCCTTGAATGCATGCTCGACGCCTATTCCGATACTTCGTATGTGAATGTCCGCGCGCTCCACCGCGCGGTCCCGATTCGGATCGCCTTCAGCAGAGCCTGAAGGTGGGCTAACTCCGTCTTAGAGTAACGCGGGTCCACGGCGCCGGAGCCGCTGACCCAACCTGCCCCCACGGTAGGCTCCAGGGGCGGGAGCTGGTCCACCGACACCAGAATGGCGCGAACCAGTGTGTGACCCAGTGGCGTCGCGCCGTTTACCTCAAACTCCTGGCGGGGCAGTCTGCTCTTTCCCGGGGGGAGCACGTTGCGGGGTTCGGCCGGCGCAGGCCAGACGAGCTGGACCACACCATCAGCGTCGTCCTGATCCAGCAGGTACAGGTAGCCTCCGGTCGGCGTGTCCACCTGCACGTGGAACAGCTCCCCACGCCGGTATCGGGGCTGTTCCGGGGCGATGCTCCAATCCACCGGCAGCGTACCGCTTCCGCTCGCCGCCATCCGGAACAGTCGGAGCACATACGCCTGGCGCCGCAAGTAGTCCGCCAATCCCGCGCTCATGAGCGACGGTACATCCGTGCCGGAGTACTCCGCCTTGCGGAACTCATCCACTTCATCACCGGCTACCCGCGCATGCCATACGCGGCCGACGCGGCTGAGGGAGATGATGCGGTCGGGCCGGTCCCCGTACTGCGGCACGAGCGCAGCCTCCGGCAGCCGCTTCGACAAGAATGTCTGCCAGGCGGGGCCGGCCTGCGCCAGGAGCTTTTTGCGCTCGGCGTCCTCCCTTCCGGGAGGGGCATCGAGCCCTACCCGCAGCGTCTGCTCCTTGCGCCGGAGGGCGTCCACCATGCCGGCCGCTTGTGCCGCGACCGGTGGGGGCGGCGGAGGCGGTGGACCGGAGAGCATCGGGGATCCGGAGCTTAGCAATGGCCTATCGAAGAGCTGCGTGAGCCCGGGGCGGTCCGGATAGGGCCGCAGGCCCGGCATGTAGCCCGGCCGGCTCGCGAACCGCTTCCGGACCTCCTCCAGCAGGGAGCGGTAGGTGGGCGCCTGCTTCTGCACGAGGGCGGTCATAGCGACGTTGCTCAACTCGTCCGAAAATGCGCCGGCCCAGGTGTTGGAGCTGAAGTCCACGCGCCACTCGTACGCACTGCCTTCGCTTCCGCAGGCGGCGAGCAGAATGCCCGGTCCGCGGTAGAGCTGCTTGCGGGGAACACCGGGACGGGAGACGCAGCGGGGAACGTTCTTGTAGTACCGGTCCTCCCCGCGGAGGGGCGGCCGGACGTAGCAGGTGTCCAGGACGATCACCGGTGTCGCTTTGCTTCGGACGACCTGTTGCGCCCAGACCTCCACGGCCGACATCCGGACGTCTCGCGCGGCGCTCTTGGGCTGGCCGTCATAGGGAACCAGCGTGGGCTCCATCTCCTTTGTGGCTCGCGGCGCGGAGGCGGGGGGAGCGATGGAGCCCCGGCCGCTGAAATAGAACAGGATCTCATCGCCCTCTCGGGCCGAGTCCGCCAGCGCCTGGAGGCCCTTCCGGATGGCCGCGCCGGTCGCCGCGGATCCACGCAGCTCCTGGACGGCGCAGTGGCCGTACTCCAGCACGGCTCGCATCTGCTTGAGGTCCGTCGCGGCCCCGTGAAGCTGGTCGTAAGAGTCGTGGATGAAGGGATAGGTGTCCAGGCCCACCAGCAGCGCACGGCTCGCGGCGTGTGTCTGCCGCGCCGCGAGCAGTATCGCCGCGGCCAGAACGGCGCGCCGGACGGCGAGCAGCCGGCTCATCGAGCGACCCCCCGTCGATCGACTTCAATGTTCGCCAGCGCTGTATGGCGGAGGTGATCTCCCCGCACCGCGAAGCGGTAGAGCCGCCACAGGCTGCTGTTCACCAGATCGCTGACGGTCACGCCGCGCGTACTGCACGCATGGACCACGGCGTGCTCCATGTTGCCGAAGCGGGGGTCCCGCAGCCGCCCCACGTAGATGCCGGTGTGGTGGTTCCCGTCGTACAGCCGGTAAGGGTTGTTCTGGAAGATGAGCCGGTCTCCCGGCTGGAGCGCGTCCAGGCTGGGGGGCGGTCCCAGGGAGACGGCGCGGCCGAAGATCTCCGCTGGACCGCTCTTCCAGTGGACCACCGCACCGTAGTCCTCCATGTTATGGACCGGCGGCGAGGGCACGGGCAGACGTGCGCGCGCATAAACGGCGGCGACGAAGTGAGAGCAGTCGATGCCGCGGTTGAGGTCCGTGCCGCCCCAGCTATAGGGCGTGCCGATGTACTTCAGGCCCTCACGCGCCGCCATTATGCCTCCCGTCAGCGGGGGAGCGGAGGAAGGCGCGGTGGGGAACGTCGCCAGGTCCAGGCCCGACGCCCTGACATAACCCGTTATCTCGCCCGCGGTAACGCGGACCAACCCGGCTCCTGGCACCTTGCCGACCACCAGCACCAGCGAGTTCTTGGGCAGGGTGGTAAGCACCGGCGCACCCCTGCCGGTATGCTGGCGGATCTCCAGGGCAGTCCGCGCTTTGCCTACGGCCTCCAGCGGCTGCAGACTGTTGGGGCCGAGCGGCGGAGGCGGCGGAAATCGTACGGTGTTGGATGTCGGGAAGGGGCGCAGGAGGTTCACCACCTCCCCGGGCTCCAGCTCCGTGCCGGGCGGCAGCGCCGTGTTGGCGGCCAGGAACTGGGTAGCGGTGACGCGGCACCGTTTGGAGAGGGATGCGACCGTCTCACCCGGCTGGACCGCGTAGAGGCCGGTCACCTGGTAGCCCGCAGACTTGGGACGCGTGCCGTCCTCCTGAAGGCCGGCGATGACTACCACCGGAGCGCCGAGCGGCAGGCGGTCGTCCGGGCGGAGACCGTTCAGCGTCCTGAGCAGGCTAACCGGCATCCGCGCCGAGGCCGCGACCTCCTCCAGTCGCTGGCCCGGTTTCAACGCGATCGTCTCGAAGCGGATGGGCGAGGGGGTCACATGCTGGCGCAGTCCGACCACGTACCAGTCCCCTTCCTTAATCTCGCCGCGCCGGATGGCCGCGAGGGCGTCTCCGTCGGAAGGCTGAACTCTCGTGACAACCGCCGCATAGGATCCGTATGTATGGCCCAGCGCACCGTAGAAGCTCGTCTCCGCTCGCACGGGGGACTGCGGACCGCCGGCCCGCGGCGTGGGCTTGTCCGTGGCGCGCGGGTGGGTGACTGGCGCCCCGAATGCGTTGGTCCCGAGCAGCGGGACCGGGATCCCTTCACTCAGGGTGTATATCTGCACGAAGGCCGGAACGGGGGGACGCACCCAGAGCAGCAGTGTCTTGGCGGGAGGAGAGACACCCATCTCCGGGAGGAGCGAGAAGTCCGGGAGCGCGCTAGCCCCGCCGGCCAGACCCAGCTTCTGCCTCCAGTAGGCCGGTGTGAAGAGGGAGATCTGGGCGCCTCCCACCTCCATGCCGATCCCCAGTAGCCCTGCCAGGCTCTCCAGGCCCACCATCATCGTCTCGCCGTGTCCAGGCAGCGCCATCCTGCGGGGCGGGGCGGACAGGTACACCCGGCGTGTTGCTTCCCCCTCACGACCTGGACTCACCTCCGCGTAGCTGCCCGATTGGTCCGCCGCCGGAAGCTGGATGACGACCTTGCCGCCGACCAGGACTTTACAGAAGGTGGGGTCCGTCGCGTCCAGATTGGCTTGCCCGTGGGTGAGCACGCTCAGCGCGCGCTCCAGGGGCACGCGATAGTCGTTCAGCTCGATGGCGACCGGCCCAATGTCTACCGGCTGCTCATCCATCCGCACGACGATATGGGGCAGCAGCCGGAGATCGGCGCGCGCGGAACGGAGCAGCGCGCCGGCCAGCGCCATGCTGCCGAGCAGGAGCGCAGCGCGATAGCCCGGTCTCACCGGTTCTCTCCCTTGCCGATGACGCTGAAGGTGACCTCGGACGTGTAGAACACGCCGGCGGGGGCGCGGGCCTCCCGGAGCCGCTTCATTCCCTGGAAGCGCACTCCTTCGTCACCTACGTTGGCAGCGTCTATGACCGCGGCCGCCTTCTCCCTCGTGGTGAAGAGAAGTGCCTTCACGTGCTCCAGCCCTTTCTCATCCGCCGTGTAGTACTCGCTGGGTGGCGGCGGGAGCCTCTTGACGTCGCCGACCTCTACCTGGGCTGTGCTCACGTCTCCCTTTGGAAACAGGCGATAGACCTTGCCGTCCACGTTGCGGTCCAGCACCACCAGGAAGCCGGTGACGCCGATTTTCACGTCCAGGCGGATGGGCTCGCCCAGCTCAAAGGCGGTGTGGTCCGGGATCAGGCTGAGGGAGAGCGCCGCGGGATCCACGTGGTCGCTGTTAAAGTCTTGCCAGAGGGTCGGGGGATCCTGCTCTGTGCTGGAGACCGTCGCGAGACGGTCCTTGGAGTCGAACAGCGACGCCTGCACATAGGCCGGGGAGATAGTCGGGTGCTGGTGGAACCGGTCGCCGAGCGTCTCCGCGACTTTCCCCTTCACCTCCGCGTGGAGGGTTCCCCACGGGAGGCTGCTGTCCTGCTTCAGCTCTTCCACCAGATCACTGGTGAAGACGCCGTGGTACTCGCCCTTGAATCGGCCCTCCAGCGCCTGCTCGTTGCCCTGCGCCGCGGTCCAGTAGCATACGTTGCTGTCCTTCACCAGGTCGCTCTGAGTGTCCTGATGGCTCGCCGGCCGGGCCGTGATGCTCTTGGAGCCTGCCGGCGCATAGTAGCGCGGCCGGAAGTCGCGCCGGTCCTCCGTAGAGATGAATTTACGCATGGCGCCGGAGAAGCAGGAGTCCAGAACCACTGTACGGGCGCGGCCGGGGACAGCGCGCACGGTCTGGTAGAGCTCTTCCGGCGTAATCCCGTTGCCCTGTGCCGTGGAGTCGGTAGGCATCAGCTCCATGCGCGGCTCATCCCGGCCGTGGCCCGCGAAGTAGAGGAGAAAGCGCTCACTCGGGCCCACGCGCGCGCCAATAGAGGAGATGTTCGCCAGGATGGCCGCGCGCGTCGCCTGCTCGTTGAGCAGCAGCGTGACCTTGAAGCCGAGGTCCTTCAAGGCTCCGGCCATCAGGCGGGCGTCTCCCTCGCAGCCTCGCAGCGTGTTAGCACGGGCGAGTTGGTACCGCTGTACCCCGATCACCAGGGCTTGATCCTCGCTTTGCGCAGGCGCCTGCGCGGCAAGCATCGCAAGCAGCAGGAACGCCGTAACAGCGGCGGATCGCATGGACGTTAAGCGTTTCATGCGCGGCTCTTCGCGTGGCGTTTGGGCTATTCCTCGCCCCTTCCAGCCCTTTCGGAGGGATCTGCGCAAATGGGCCGGTTTCGGCAACGCTTTCGGCAACGGTGGGCCTGTAGACTGGCCGTGGTCAGGACGCAAGAGCCCCTGAACGTCCGACAACGCCCTGGAAGGCAAAACGATCCGCCCATGATCCACGACGTGGACGAGACCCTGCGCAAGCTGCTGGTGGAGGAGCTGGCTCGCATTCCCGGCGACCCCGTGCGTCACCCCGATCAGATTGGGTTCGACCCGCCGTCGGTGGCGGAGGCCATCCAGGATCGGGCGGCTCGCGTAAACCTGTACCTGCACGACGTCCGGGAGAACCGCGACCTGCGGGACGAGGGGTTCGTGTCGGTCCCCGGTCCACCGGACAGAAGCGCCGTAGGCCGCCGCCAGACGGGGGTGCGGCTGGACCTTTCCTATCTCATCACCGCGTACGCGGGCGATGACGCCGCGGTGGAGCACCGGCTGCTGTCCGATATTCTCATCGTCCTGCTGCGCACTCTGTCGGCGCCCACCAAGTACCTCAGCGGAGAGCTGGAGGGGCTGGGCTCCAACGCCGTCCTGCTGACCGTGGCCCAGCCGGACCACATCGCTAACAGCGATCCCGCGTCCTTATGGCAGGCGCTCGGCGGAACGCTCCGGCCGGCCGTGAGCCTCGTGGTCACGACGCCGTTCGACCCGTTCGCTACCGTCTGGGCCAGGGCGGTGAAGGAGGCGATCCTGGGGGTAGGTCAGGGTCTTCCCCCCGACGGCCCCAGGCGTCCGCTGGGGATGACCGGCGTGTGGGTGAGTGCGGCCGGCGTGGCGCTGAACCAGGAGACGGAGAGACCGCTGGAGGGTGTGCGGGTAACCGTCTCCGGCCGCCGCGAGTCCGTGCACACCGATTCCCACGGGTTCTTCCACCTACTCAACCTGCCGGCCGGCCCGTATACCCTCCAGTTCGAGAAGAAAGGCTACCAGGCGCAGTCGCTGGCCGTGTACGCGCCACAGCTCGGACGACCGGACCAACTGGAGCCCACCGTCGCCGCGCTGCGTGCACTCAGCCCGGAGGAGCGCGCTGCGCAGGCTGCGGGTCAGGCGGCCGCCCGGGCCACGTCGGCCGTTATCGAGAGAGACCGTACCTACCGCGTCTCCCTCACCGGCACGCTCACCTTCGCCGATGGCCGGCCCGCCGCCAACATACCCGTCCGTGTTGGACGCCACACCACGACCACGGACCTTTCCGGAGTCTACTACTTCCTGGACCTTCCGCCGGGAGATCACACGGTCTATGCGGACGTACCCGGCCAGGGTCCACTCAAGGCGGTGCCCGGAGAGGCCACTCCCATCCTTTCCGGCCCGCCAGCCGGCCGCTCTCGTTCATAGCGCGGTTCCCTTTCTCGTTTGCAGGAGGACACGATGCCTGAATACCTAGCACCCGGCGTATTCGTTGAAGAGATTGACAACGGCAGCAAGCCCATAGAAGGCGTGGGCACAAACACGGTCGCCTTCGTGGGCTTCGCGAAGAGCGGGGACTTCAACACCCCCACCTTTATCTCCAACTGGACGCAGTTCTGCCAGAGCTTCGGCGAGGAGGAGAACGCGCTTGTTCGCGCCCTCTCCGACGAGCTGGGAATCACCGGCCCGGAGGTCGTAGCCGCCAAGCGCGCCTCGCGCAAAGGCTGGATAGAGTACGCGCAGACTGCGGTCCAGAGTGCTATCCGCGAGCGCCCGGCCAATGCCAAGGGTAGCAAGAGCTGGCAGGACTTCCTGCGCACCCACCAGATTCCCATGAGCGGCCTGCCATACGCGGAGGGCAGCTACCTGGCGCACACGGTCCGCGGCTACTACGACAACGGCGGAGGGCGCGCGTACATTGTGCGCATTCCACGCCGCCAGGATGTGGAGTCGCTGCTTTATAAGGTCAATGGCCAGGCCGACAGCAAGAAGCTGGCCCCGCCTCCACCACTCACTATCGGTCCCTATACTTTCAAGGCCGCGAAGACCGCCGCAGACCCAGTTCAGATCGAGGTGGAGCACGTTGGGGACGGAGAGGAGTTCCGGATCAAGCTGTCTCAGGGCGACGCCTCGGAGTCCTATGGGTACGGCAAGGACAAGCCCTTGACTCCGGACGGGCTGGCCCAGGCGCTCACTCGCTCCAAGCTGGTGGACGTACAGACGGCGGACGCCGCCACCATGACGCGGCCGGAAGCTCGCATCTATACCATTGAGGCCGCGAGCCTCGTCCCGGTTGCTGCTTCCGGCGCACCCGAGTCGCTCTCCGTCAGCGCGCTGGCAGCGCTCAAAGCGGAGGATTTCATTGGGGACGAGGCGCAGCGCACCGGCGTTAACGGGCTCGCGCTGCTGGACGACGTCAACGCGGTCTGCGTGCCGGACCTCATGGCGGGCCTCTATCAGCGGCAGAGTGTAAACGGTAACGGCGGACCGGCGGTGGAGACGCTCGCACTGAACGACGCGCGCCGACAGGCGATCCTCGACGCTCAGTGCGCCGTGGTGGCCTATTGCGAGCGCTCCGCGGACCGAATGGCTATCCTGGACCCGCTGCCAGGATTGACGCCGCAGCAGATGCGCGACACCACGCTCAATACCCCCTATAACTGCGATCACGGCCAGGCGGCCATTTACTATCCCTGGATCAGGATCACGGACCCGATGCGCCGGGGCCAGCAGATGATGTGCCCACCCTGCGGCCACGTGGCGGGCGTCTGGGTGCGGGCGGCGGTTGAGCGCGGAGTACACAAGGCACCGGCCAACGAGGCGCTGCTCGGAGCCGTGGCCCTGGAGGTGGGGATTACGAAGGGCGAGCAGGAGATCCTCAACCCGGAGGGCATCAATGCTATCCGTGCGTTCCCCGGCACCGGCATCCGCATCTGGGGCGCCCGTACGCTGGCGACCGTGGGCAACCCCTCCTGGAAGTACGTCAACGTCCGACGGTTGTTCAACTACCTGGAGAAATCCATGGAGCGCGGGCTCCAGTGGGTGGTCTTCGAGCCAAACGACTCGGACCTGTGGGGCCGGGTGCGCCGAAACATCGCCGCCTTCCTGTGGACCGAGTGGAAGGAAGGAAAGCTGTTCGGAACGACTGCGGCGGAGGCGTTCTACGTCAAGTGCGACTCGGAGACAAATCCCCAGGAGATGATCGATCTCGGCAGGCTGTACGTGGAGATCGGGGTCAACCCCGTCAAGCCGGCGGAGTTCGTGATTGTGCGCATCGGGCAGTGGTCGGCCAGCAGCAGCATCGCAGAAGCGTAGTCTTCGACGATAGGAGGGATTAGCAATGGCTGAAGTGATTGGGGCATTGAGGTGGTACCTCGAAGTCGACGGCATAACGGAAGGAATCTTTCGGGAGGTGACGGGGCTCGATTCCGAGACGGAGGTGATCGAGCACCGGGTCACGGGCAAGAACGGCAACCTGATAGTCCACAAGGTGCCGGGTGCGCTCAAGTGGTCCAACGTCACCCTCCGCCGCGGAATTACGGACGACCGGAAGCTGCACGACTGGCGCAAAAAGATCGAGGACGGGCAGATCGAGGCGAACCGCAAGAACGGGACGATCACCTGCTTCGCCCCGAACGGCGATGTAGTCGCAAAGTACTCGTTCAAGAAGGGCTGGCCGTGTAAGTGGCGGGGGCCGGGACTGGACGCCACCAAGAACGAGTTGGCCATTGAAGAGCTGGAGCTGGCCCACGAGGGGCTGGAGCGCCAGCAGTAATGAGGCCCTAGATGAACAAGGCATCCGGCCTACAAACCGAGTTCGAGTTCACCCTTCCTAAGGGATATGTGGGACCGGACGGTACGCTGCACCGGAAGGGCAGGATGCGCCTCGCCACGGCCATCGACGAGATCGCTCCGCTGCGGGATCCGCGCGTCCGCTCCAATGAGGCGTACCTGGTGATCATCCTGCTCGCCAGGGTGATCACCCAGCTAGGGACGCTCGACGGCATCGACACCGGCGTGATCGAAGGGCTGTTTTCTGCCGACCTTGCCTACCTCCAGGACTTCTACCGGAAGATCAACGACGTGGATGGAGGTGAGGCCGCGGGGGAGGACGGCCAGACGGGGGAATAGCGCGCTACCCCTCGGAGGCGCTGTACGAGGAGGTAGCGTACATTGCTTACCACTTCCACTGGCCGCTTGAGGACATCCTCAACCTGGAGCACGCCGAGCGCCACAAGTGGATCGAGGAGATAGGGAAGATAAACCGGCGCCTGACGGCCGGGGAGTAGGGCGGAAATGGTGGCTGCAGTCGCCCATGCAAACGATCTGACGCTCGCCGCGACCACGGCCGTGCTCAAGAGCTTTCTGGAGAACGGCATGGTGGATCGCGGAGTGACAGCCAACGTAGGGGCCGGGGCGCTCGTCACTGCCCAGCCCCCGGACCGCGTGGAGACGGGTCCGGAGGAGAAGGCCCAGCTCAACCTATTCCTGTACCAGGTCAAGCCAAAAGGGATGGACTACGGGAGCCGCGCGTCTCCCGGCGAGGACGAGCGCTGGGTCTCCCGGGCCGCTGCGTTTGAGCTGAACTACCTGATCACCGCCTATGGCGGCGAAGACCTCCAGCCGGAGCTGCTGCTTGGCTTCGTAGTGGAAGCGTTCGCTGAGCGTCCGGTGCTGTGCGGCGACGTCATCGGGCCGGCGCTGGCGTTCGAGGGGCACGGCAAGCCCATGGCGCCAGGCTTCGCCGCCATGCGCAAGAGCGGCCTCGATAAGCGGCTGCGTGAGATACGAATGAACCTGCAAGCGCTCACGCCGGATGAGATGTTCAACATCTGGTCCACCCTCCAGGCGACGTTCCGGCCATCGGTGGTGTACCGAGTCCAGGTCTTTCGGGACGGGGCAGCGCAGGAAGGATCGGAGCCATGACGGAGCGAGACGCGGCGGCATGGCGGCAGGCGAACCAGGGTTACCTGGTCCGGAGGCTGGATGGCGTGCGGCACGCGCTGGAGCGCCATTCGGAGCGGGTGCGCTCCGCGGGAGAGCCGGCGGCGCTGCAGCCGATTCCCGACGTCCATCTGGAGGAGATCTCTCCGCCGCCCGCGCTGGACTTCCTGAGCGCGGCGTTTGGGTTGAGTGCGTTCGAACAGAGTCTGCTGCTGCTCTGCGCGGGGATGGAACTGGATGCGCGCTTCCCCTCGGCGTGCGCGGCTGCCCAGGGGGACGAGCAAAGGCCCTACCCCACCTTCAGCCTTGCCCTCGCGGCGCTGCCCCGAGCACACTGGAGCGCGGTCGCTCCAATGGCGCCGCTGAGGAGGAGTCTGCTGATACAGGTGGGAGACGGCCCTTCCCTCACTCTGAGCCCTTTGCGGATAGACGAGCGGATTCTGCACTATCTGTGCGGGCTAAACGTGGTGGATGAGCGGCTGCTGCCGCTCCTGGACACGGGACCTGTAGACGTGGACCTGCCGCCGAGCCATATGGCGGCGGCGGAGCAAGCCGCAGCGACATGGCGACAAGCGGGCGCAGGCCATCCTGTCTGCATCCAGCTTTGCGGATCGGATTCGCATTCGAAGCGGTCCATCGCCACAGCCGCCTGCGCGTCCGTAGGCCTGACGCTCCTGGCGGTGCAGGCCGGCACCCTACCCCCAGCCCAGGCGGAGACGGAGACGATGCTTCGCCTGCTGGAGCGTGAGTCGGCTCTCTTCCATGCCGCCGTGTTGGTGGATACAGACGGGATCGAGCCGATCAATACCGTCCGGATGGCCGGTGCAATTCGTTTGATAGAGCGGCTGCCTGGCGTGGTGTTACTTTCCACGCGGGAGCGGCTCACCAGTTGGCACCGCACGCTGGTCACCGTCGACGTTGGCAAGCCGCGCATCGACGAGCAGCGCGCGCTGTGGAAGGCCGCGCTGGGCGAGGTCGCGGGGAGCATGAACGGCGCGCTGAGGGAGCTCGGCGCACAGTTCGACGTGGGGGCCCAGACCATTCGAGCGGCCGTGCTGGATGCCCGGGCGCAGGTTAGCGCGTCCGGCTCCCAAATTGGGGAGGCGGATCTGCCGACCGTGCTCGCCTCCGCCGCGTGGAAGGCGTGCCGCGTACAGGCCCGCCCCAAGATGGACGACCTGGCGGAGCGGATAGAGCCGCGCGCCGGGTGGGAGGATCTGATCCTACCGGAGCAGCAGAAGGCCATCCTCCGCGAGATCGCGGCGCACGTTCGGCAGCGCTCAGTGGTGTACGAGGATTGGGGCTTCGGCGTGCGCGGCGGCCGGGGGCTGGGGATTAGCGTCCTGTTCGCCGGAACCAGCGGCACCGGCAAGACCATGGCGGCGGAGGTCATCGCGGGCGACCTGAACCTGGACCTCTACCGGGTGGACCTGAGCTCCACGGTGAGCAAGTACATCGGCGAGACGGAGAAGAACCTGGCCCGCATCTTTGATGCCGCTGAAGAGGGCGGGGCGGTGCTGCTGTTCGACGAGGCGGATGCGCTGTTCGGCAAGCGGAGCGAGGTGAAAGACAGCCACGACCGCTACGCCAACATCGAGGTGAGCTACCTGCTCCAGCGGATGGAGAGCTATCGGGGACTGGCCATCTTGACGACGAACCTGAAGAGCGCGGTGGACACGGCATTCATGCGGCGGCTGCGGTTTGTGGTGCAGTTCCCCTTCCCGGACGCCGCCCACCGGGCGCAGATATGGCGGCGCATCTTCCCGTCGATAACACCAACCGAAGGGCTCGACCCGGAGAAGCTGGCCCAGCTCGCGGTATCCGGCGGCAATATCCGGAACACGGCGCTGAATGCGGCCTTTGTAGCGGCCGATGCCGGGGAGCCTGTGCGGATGCGCCACGTGCTCCGTGCGGCTCAGAGTGAGTACGCCAAGCTTGAGAAGACGCTGACAGAGGCGGAGACAGCGGGATGGCTGGAGGGAGCCGGGACCCAATGAGCCCGGGTTGGGAGGTGGGCGGATGGCAGGCAAGATAAAGGCAGGTCTCGTAGCGCCTCAGCGCGCGACAACTCACGAAGGAGGGCCCGCACCTGCGCCCGCCGCCCGGGGCGCGCGCACTCCGGCGATCCACACGGCCGGAAAGGCCGAGCCAGGCTTTGGCCACAACTTCGCCAACGTACAGGTGGCGGCGGAGCCGGATGTGGACGCGCCACCAAACGTGGTGCATCGGCGGGTGATGGAGGAGATGGAGCAATCCCTGGGCGGGGGTGGCGGCGGGATGGGTAGCGCTGCCTCCGGAATGCTGGCAGGGCTGGGCGGAGGCGGGCTGGGAAGCGCCGCTTCAGGGATCATGGCAGGTTTGGGCGGGCTCGGCTTGCCGGACCCGACCTTTGGCATGGCCGGCAAAGCCCTCTCCATGGGCCAGGACGCGGCCAGCACGCTGGGTGGCGCGGCGGCGCCGTACGCGGCGCCGTTCATGAATCCTCTGGGATCGCTCGCGGGTGCGGCCAGCGGTCTAGCGGGCTCCATCGGAGGTCAGCTTCCGGCACTCCCGAGCCTCGATCCCAGCTTATTGCTTATGTAGAAGCGGTAGGCGAGTACGGCGCAGGTTGAAGGCGTGAGGATGGAAACGAGGATTAGACGTCTCACCAGTCCAGGCGCACAAGCGGGGCCAGCTCACGGTCCGGCCGTCGCGGCGCGCGCCAGACCTGTCACCCGAGCATCCCGGCACGGCAGTCCCGACACCGTTCGCGCCACGGTAAGTGTCCCTTTCGGCCATGACTTTGGCCATGTGCACGTCCAGGCGGGAGCGGAGGCGGACGTTCACCGATGGCCGTTTGACGATGACAGCAGCAACAAGAGTCCCGGCATACTCGACAGCCTGGGGTCGATGGCTTCCGGAGCGTGGGATGCAACCAAGGCGGGCGCATCGGCTGTGGGTGGCGCGGCCTCAGGTGCTTACGATAAGTACCAGCAGATGACGGACACCAAGCCGGTAGCAGCCGGAGACGCCAAGATCGACTGGACCGGCAAGACCCCGATCTCGTGGACACAGGCCTTGGGCGCCGGCGTTGATTGGATGGAGAAGAAAGCGGGCGAGGGGCTGGATGCAGGGGCCAAGTCGGCGGAAGGCATTCCGGTTCTGGAGCAGCTTGCCGGCGCAGGGGCATTTGTGGGCAAGGGAATGACCAATCTTACGGGCGGGGTCATTCGAGGAGCCGGGGATATTGTCGGCGGAATCGAGAATGTCTTTGCCCATCCGATTGACTCGGCGGCAGGGATCGAAGGCATTCTGGAGCACAACAGCACCATTCCCTTCATGGGCTCCACCCTCAAGGCCATCCACGGAGCGTACGACATCGCAACGGACAAGAAGAACGCGGAGTACGGCAACTCCTGGGGCGATCTGGCCAATCACGTCTTCAACCCCATGCAGCAGATGAAGGACGACCAGGCATTCGATTCCAACCTGGCGCGGGGCATTGTGGCTCCGGGAACGAAGGACTGGGGCGATGCGTGGAACCACATCAAGCAGAATCCGGCGGATGCGTTTGGCCGCGCGGTGACCAACATAGCGCCTATGGTGATGGGTTTGGGTGAAGCGGCAGGAGGGGAAGAAGCCGGGCAGGCTTCGAAAGGTCTGGCTGAACCGACTCCGAAGCCCCCGTCGGGCCCGCTTCCGGAACGGCTGCCTTTGCCTGAGCCAGCGCCGACGCCGGTAGAGATACCCAAGCCAATCGAGCCGCTGCCATCTCCTGGGGAGCCTCCTCCCTCATCCGCGCCTAGGTCGTCACCGCCGTCGACTCCGGAGCCGCCGGGTTCCGGTCCGCCGACCAAGCGCTATCCTGTTGGCCCGTCCGGAGAGCCGGAGCCTCCGGTGCCCGGTTGGAACGATCCGCCCTCATCGCGCCCGCCGTCGTCCGGGGAACCGCCTTCTTCCGGCAGCCCGCGCGCATCCGGGGAGCCGCCCACTTCCAGTAAGCCATCGACGTCCGGTGAGTCACCGGCCAGCGGAGGACCGGAGGGCGGGTCCAAGGGGACGAAGGGACAGCTCGATCAACGGCTTCAGAACATGCTGGACAACGACATCGATCCCCAGCAGCATCTGGGATACAGTTCGGAGGAGTGGAACCAGCTCCAGAAGGACGCCGCTTCCAATCCGGACAAGGCGCTTAAGGATCTGGACGCGCGGATGGACCGTCATGGGGTGCGTGCCGAGACATCCGCCGGCCCGGCCAGCGAACCAGAACCTCAACTGAAGGTTCCCGAAGTGCCGGACAACCCTCTGGACCTTCCGGAGTATCAGGCGGCGATAGAGGAAGCGCAGCAGAAGAAGATGTTTGAGCCGGCCAACCCAAAGAAGGCTCACTACCAGGCAGGCGGCTCACAGACAAGCGGTTGGGCCGGCGCCGAGGACCAGGTCGACCGCGTGCTATCAGAGGCGCGCCAGGCCGGCTTCGATCCAGAGCCTCACCCGTTCGATCCGAAAGGCGAGCCTGGCAAGTACGGCGCTTCTCACGCCGAGGCGAAGGGCGTTGTCCAGGAGCCCGGCGTACCGGGCCAGGTAGATAAGCCAATGTGCGAAGAGAACTGTCGGCCGCTGGTGAAGGCCCTCGTCCAAGAAAATGGTGTACCTCAGGTTATCGCGGATCCGGATGCGACCCGCGTCTTCATGCCTGACGGCAGCGTGCATGAAGCCCCAGGCCCATCCGGCGAGCCGCCTAAGGCCACCTTTCCAACAGAACCGGGCGGGCAACCGCCGGCCGACTTCTCGGATCTCACTGACAGCCCTCCGGAAGGGATGAAGGGCGTAAACGGGGATGATTGGGCAAAGGCTGTTGCGCAGTTGCGTGAGCAGCTCAAGAATTCGGGCAGGTGAACCCACGATGCGTCACAGATCGGGCCCCTGGAGGCTCGGGCAGTTGACTGAGAGAGGTTAGCCAATGGGCGGGCGGGCGATGCGATCATCCAAGCATGCCGAGGCACCGGGTCATGCGGAAGCGGTTCACACGGGAGTGCGTGACACCGTTCAGCAGGGCACGCGCGCCGGAGGCAGTCCGCTGCCGCACGCCGCCCGGGTGAAGATGGAAGAGCGGTTTGGTCACGACTTCGGCCAGGTTCGCGTTCACGACGGACCGGATGCGAACCTCTCGGCGGATGGCCTAGCTGCCCATGCCTATACCGTTGGATCCGACATAGTGTTCAACCAGGGGAAATTCAATCCAGACAACGCGGACGGCGAGGAGATGCTGACGCACGAGCTGACGCACGTTATTCAGCAGGGCGGTCAATCCGCGGCCAGCGCGGGCGGCGAGCTGGAAATCAGCGACCCTTCCGATCCGGCGGAGCAAGAGGCGCATGAGCTGGCAAAGGAGATGCGGGGCGACGAGGATTCCGCAAGTCCTTCGGCCGCCCCGGCGGCTTCGGTCCATCGCTGGCCCTGGGATGACGACGATAAGAAGAGTGGAGGCGGCGGAGGCAGCAGCCCCGGCATACTGGACAGCCTGGGCTCGATGGCTTCCGGAGCGTGGGATGCAACCAAGGCGGGCGCATCGGCTGTGGGTGGCGCGGCCTCAGGTGCTTACGATAAGTACCAGCAGATGACGGACACCAAGCCGGTAGCAGCCGGAGACGCCAAGATCGACTGGACCGGCAAGACCCCGATCTCGTGGACACAGGCCTTGGGCGCCGGCGTTGATTGGATGGAGAAGAAAGCGGGCGAGGGGCTGGATGCAGGGGCCAAGTCGGCGGAAGGCATTCCGGTTCTGGAGCAGCTTGCCGGCGCAGGGGCATTTGTGGGCAAGGGAATGACCAATCTTACGGGCGGGGTCATTCGAGGAGCCGGGGATATTGTCGGCGGAATCGAGAATGTCTTTGCCCATCCGATTGACTCGGCGGCAGGGATCGAAGGCATTCTGGAGCACAACAGCACCATTCCCTTCATGGGCTCCACCCTCAAGGCCATCCACGGAGCGTACGACATCGCAACGGACAAGAAGAACGCGGAGTACGGCAACTCCTGGGGCGATCTGGCCAATCACGTCTTCAACCCCATGCAGCAGATGAAGGACGACCAGGCATTCGATTCCAACCTGGCGCGGGGCATTGTGGCTCCGGGAACGAAGGACTGGGGCGACGCGTGGAACCACATCAAGGAAAACCCGATGGATGCGCTCGGGCGGGCAGGGACGAACGTGCTGCCCATGGTCATGGGGATGGGCGAAGCGGGGGCCGGAGAGGCCGCAGGGGAAGGCAGCGGAGCAGCCAGGGCCGCGGGTGAGGGAGGCGCGGGCGCTGGAGCCAAGACGTTGCCCGGACTCGGACCGCCCGGTCCGCCCGTGAAGACGCTTCCCGGATTGGGACCTCCTGGCCCAGAACTGCCAGTCCCGGTGGAGGCTCCTTCTGTACCGAAAGCGCCTTCGGGCGGCGTCCCCGAGCCCGCCGTGGCGCCGGCCGAAGCGCCAGTAGCGCCCTCCGAGCCCGCCCCAGCGGCGCCACGGCCCAAGGCCAATGTAGAGATCAACGCGAACGTGGCCAAACCCGGTCAGGGCAACGTACAGATTATAAAGAACATCCTCGAGAAGCCGCCCGGCGAGGCGCCTGGTGTTCCGCCGACGGAGCGCGGTCCGCTGACTTCGCCTGCCGCGGAGAGTGTCCCCCCTCCAACCGAGGCCGTGCCTACGGTCCGCGAGCCTCACGTAGTCAACCCGAGCGGCGAGCCCGTGGTGGTAAACCCCAACGCGCCCTTCTTTGCGGACCCGGGCGACCCCACGGTTCATCCGCTGGAATCACCCGCGGCCAAGAGCCTGCCCGCGCCTCCCACGGTGCCGGATCCCGCTACAATTCCGGGGCCCCTTGACGTCCCCCCAGCCACCGTGCCGGATCCACCCACTCTTCCCGGCCTTGGGCCAAAGACGCTTCCGGGACTCGGGGTTCCAGGCCCCGAGCTGCCGTCGGCCATCAGCCAGCTCGATCCCGCTCTGTTCGAGCCGGCGCCCGTCACACCGAAGGTACCCTCGCGGCCGCCGGGAGTTCCTGCGCCCGAGCCGTTCAATCCGGATATCCCGGTGATTGAGCCGGAGCCCCCGACAGGTCCACCTCGGCCGGCGCCGGCCCCCGAGCCGCCAGCGCCAAACATCCACGAGGCGCCGAGCCATGTGCCAAGCGGAGAGCCCAGCAGCAACGCCTTCTCGCATGGCAGGCTCGAACCGTTCAGGCACGTGCCGGAGCCCAGCGTTCCGCCGGGATTTGAAAACGTGCCGCGGCCGTTCCCTGCCCCGCGAGAGCCGGTCCCCCTGCCGGACCAGACTCCTTCCCTGGGTTCCGTTCCGGATCCGGCGACCATTCCACCGGAACGGCCCCCAAATACGGTGGTGCAAGAGCCCCAGTCAACGCTTCCATCCAGCTCCGGGCCCTCAAGCAGCTCGAGTTTCCCGGAAGTGCCTTCGTTCCCGAGCTCCGAGTTCCCGGCACCCACCATCCCGGACGGGCCGCCGACTATCAGGGAGCCTGACTTTAGCCCGAAGCCTCCGGGGGCCCCCATCGCCCCGGAGCCGATCCCGAAGCTGCCAGGCGGCCCCAAAGAGGGACCTCCGATCCCGCGCGAGGAACCGCTGTCGCGCCCGGCAGACACGCCGCGTCAACCGATCGATATACCGGGCTCCATACCGCCGCCGCCCGACACAATACCCGACGGACCAATCACGCAGGATGCTCCGTCCTCATCGGGCAGCGAGACGCCGACGCTGCGCGGGCTGGGAGGCGTGCCGGCCATACCGCGCGGGTTTGATCCGGGCGCCTTGATCCAGCTCATGCTCGACACTCCGGGCGCTGGAAGCGTTGTCGAACTGATGCAGCAGCTCGGCATGCCCACGCGACGCGCCTGACGGGGATCACGTTCAGACAACTTGTGAAGACGCGGCGGAGTGAAGGAGCAGATGAGCCTTGGCAGCCGGTGAAGCGGAAGAGGAGGAGGCTGGCGTAAGCCAGCAGCGCGAGCAGCGGGCTCCGACTCCCGCCCTTGTCTTCGCGATTCCAGCGAAGACCGCGGCCTCCGAGGGGCCGGCCGCCCCATCGCAAACTGCAACCGAGGATCGAGGGGCAGCCGCCAAGCAGGGCTCCGGCGCGGCACCGGGGCAGGCGGATCCGCGCGCGGTGGCGGACCGTGTGTACGAGCTGATGCGGGAAGAAATGGAGCATTCGGTGCTCCGCGGGATGCGGCGGCGGGGATGGTGAGACGGAAGAGCTGGTGTTCAGGTGTTCAGGTCTTCAGGTGTTCAGGAACAGAAACGGGGAGGGGCTTAGCAGACGATGTTAGTTGCCACACGTCCTTCGTCCAACGGCAGCCAGGCGCCGGCGGAGCAGCCGAGATCAAAGGACCCGCATCTGGGGCTGCGGTTCTGGGTGCAGCTCGGCCAGGTGGAGGTGGCGGGCTTTCAGGAGTGCTCCGGCCTGGAGATTGAAACCGAGGTCTTCGAGTACCGCGAGGGCGGCCTGAACACCTATGTCCACAAGCTGCCTGTGCGCGCCAAGTACAAGAACATCACTCTCAAACGCGGCCTGGACGAGAACCAGGACCTCTATAGCTGGTACGTCAAGGCCATGAACAACGACATGGGCCGGCAGAACATCTCCATCATCGTCTATGACTCGCTCGGCAAGCAGGTGGAGAAGTGGGACCTCCAGCGGGCATGGCCGTGCAAATGGACGGGACCCGAGCTAAAGGCTGAACACGGGGCGGTCGCGGTGGAGACGGTCGAGATAGCCCACGAGGGACTGCTGCCCCGGTAAGGAAGAGCGCCGCTCCCCTTTTGCGGCGCAACACACGGAACACGACATGCGTAAGGAAGCCCAGCCGGCGGCAATGCTGAAGGTTCCGCTGTCCGTCCGCCGGACGGCGGCGTTCGGCCGCATGGTAGCCGGCCGCGTGGGGAGCACGTGGAGTCCCGTGGCGGCACGCGTCAGGATGCTCTCCCGGACCTCACGCGCGCGCCTGGCCGGCTGGCGGTTGGACCGGCTGGCGTCCTGGACCAACCCATTCCTCCATGGGTTCATAACGCGCGGCATGAGCCGTTTTGGCTTGCTGGAGCGGGCGCGCCCCGCCCTCGACCTCTATCTGTCCAGACCGGCCATCCCGATGGTCTCCTGGCTCGGAGTGGCGGCGCCGCAGCCGGAGCGTTTCGAGCCGGAGCCGTTCGAGCTTTCTCGGAGCTTCGGCTCGCCAGGAGCATATACAGCGGCAGGGGCCGCGGACAGTACAAGAGGCGGCCCGGTGGGGCTGCCGATCCGGGCGGCGCTCCCGGCCCGGATGAGACCTGCACCTGCTCCGGAAGGACAAGCGGTCTTGCCGAGGGATGTAGGAGTGCGGCCCTTCGCGCCACATAGCGTCTCGAGCCCCCAGGGCGCCCTGCGCCATGGGCAGGGTGCGCATCTCCGGACGAGCCTCGCCAGCCAGATCGCGCGCTCCCACCGCCTGATTACGCGCGCGCCGGTGCGCAGCTCACATGTCGCGGCAGCCCTGAAGTCTGGCACGAATCCGTCGCGACCTGTGGTGCGGGCGCCGTCCTCACGGGTCCACCGCTCCGCAGGTATGGCGTCGGTTCGGGGCGGAATCGCGCCTCCGCGGCTGGCCGCACCCAGCATCCTTCGGGGCCGCGGACTTCCGCGTCCCGTGACGCCCGCCGGGCAGGTCGGGTCCGTTGCGGCGCGAACTCGCCCGAGACAGGACCATGCGGCCGGCAAGCGGATTCTGCCACGCGGCCAAACCGGGCATCCTTCTACGCTCGCATTCCTGCCCCTCAGCGCGAGTCCTACGGCGGCGCCGGACGCGACTCCGGACGGGAGCCCTTTCCGGCACCGCCCGCAGCCGGACTCAGCAGATTCCCCGTCGCTTCGCGGCACTGAGCATCTGGCGGAGATGGGCGAGATACGGGGCCAGAGTCTGGAGGGCGCGCCAGGCGCTGCCCTGCCATTCCCAGAAGGATTGAGCAGGATCCTGGCCTTTGTGAACGGGCAGGTCCCCCGCGCGGCCGGATCGAGCGGGCCTGTGATGGAGAACCGCAGCGGCGGGGTTAAAGAGTCTGGGCGCGGATCGGAAGGGCTACTACGCCGCCGAGGAGAGCTGCCTGTCCTCGGGATGACAGATCGCGGCTTCGCGCGGTCTGGAGGTACGGGAGAGTTGCGGGAAGCAAAGCAGGTCCCTCCCAGTGTCCTGCCCTCTGCGCACCGCGCATTCACCCGCCTGGAGATGGCAAGTCGCTACGATAGATACTCTGGAGGCACAGCGTTCAAATCGGCAGGCGGCCAGGTCCCTCGATTCCCCGGGATAACAAGTTGGTACGTTCCGGTCCTCTCGCATACGGCGTCGCACTTGCCCCATGGGGTTCCTCGGAACAGCCCGCACGGCGCGGCGATCCTGGATCCGCGCGAGGCCGGCGGCATCGCACCGAGGTTGTTGAAGAACGTAACGCAGGGTGGAGGCGGCAAGCCGGGCCAATCAGCTCTGGTGTCGCGCGCAGTGGCCGCACCGCGGGTTCCGGGACTCCATATTGTGGCCCGTGCCCCGCGGCTGACTCCCGGGCCGGCCGCCAGCCGAGTGACCCGATCAATCGGCGCGGCAAGGGCTTCCGGGCTGGATGCGCCGCCGCCGCCGAGGACGCCACAGAAGCAGACGGTGGCGCACCGGCAGGGAGCAATCGGACCGATGGCGGCCGTGGTCGCCCGGCGATACCCGGCGCTCGCGGATAGAGCTCCGGAGCATGCGGTGGTACGGCCGGTGATACGGCCATTCCTGGCGGAGATATGGGCAAAGAGCGACGGAGTGACGCGAGCGATTCGGGGGCCGGGTCCGCGCAGACCCGATCTTCGAAGTGGAGATGGGGCCACCTTCACGCCAGCTCGTGCGTGGGAGTCGAGGCCGGACCCTGCAGTTGACGGCTTCTTACCACTCTCAATCCCGAGTCACGGCCTTTGGACCCAGGCAGACGTGCCAGACCCGGTTGACGCGGGCTGGCAAAGCTCGGCGCATGGCCCTGCGAAACCAGTCACCGCGTGGACAATAGGTCCGCAGCCGGAGGCAGTTCGGCAGCGACCGACCGGACCAGCGCGGTCCGCTCCCGTACGGCCGGTCGGCACGCCGCGGGTAATGCGCTCCGCGCGCGGCGTCGCGACCAGACCGACCCAATCTCCTGCGCCCGCTGCATCGAGATCGGCGCGTTCGCGAAGCGCCATTCCCGACCTGAGGAGCCGCCTTTCGCCAGCACTGGCGCGGCTCGTGACCAGCCGTGCACAGCGCGGTGGACATGCGGACCCGGCGGTAGCCCCGGTTTTCTCCTCCCCTCTGATGGCGGCAGGTGGCGGGAGAACAGTCGGGCTGCCGGCTCAACTTTCCGCACACATACTCGGGCCGCCCCGGCGCCTGCCGAAAATCGGCGAATCGCCTAAGCCAACCGGCGCTTCGCTCCCGATAGCCCGTGGCCCGACGCGACCGCAGCCGTTCCCAGACCTGGTCACCGGAGAGTCCGCACCGGCAACCAGGCCGATCGGGCGGCGGGACCGGGCTAATGTTATGTTGGTGGACTCCTTGAAGCCGGCACACAGCCTACCGGCTATGGCAGAGCGCCTGCCCATGGCACCGGTCGGAGCAGCGCGTCCGACCGGTGCCAAATCGGCCGGAACGACCGGTGAGACAGTCGCGCGGACGCCCGGAATATCGGCCCGCGCTGCGGCGCCCGCATTATGGATGCCGACCCTGCCCGCCCTTTCCCGCGCTCGGCAGAAGGCAATTCCCGTAGTGCAGCGGGAGGCGTCCGAGTCGCCGGCGCCTACCGGGAGCAAGGCGCATTCGGCCGAGGCGGCCAAGGGCGATACGGGCGACGCGGCCAACCAGGTGCAACTTCTGGCTACGGAGGTGTGGTCTATCCTGAAGCGGCGTCTGGAGATAGAGGGCGAGCGCCGGGGTCGGCGGTGATTGCGGCTCTGCGGCGCTTCCTGGCACGGAGAACGAGACATGGGACTTACGAAAGCTACCATCACAAACCTGGAAACGAACGAGCAGATTTCGTGCAAGTTCAACCCCACCGAGTACACGATTAACAAGGAGAACTCCTGGAAGAGCAAGCCGGTGGTGGGAAAGAACGTGCCCAAGCTGGAGTTCACGGGCGGTGGCGCGCAGATACTGACCATGGAGCTCTTCTTCGACGCCCACGAGGATAAGGGCGATGTCCGCGTCGATGTGAAGAAGCTGATGGCGCTCACCCTCATCCACCCGAAGCCGAAGAACGACAAGACCAAGCGCTCGCGGCCACCCCTATGCATCTTCCAGTGGGGACCCAACTGGGAGTTCAAGGCGGCCGTCACCAAGCTTTCGGTCAAGTACACGCTCTTCCATCAAGACGGCACGCCTGTCAGGGCGACGGCCAACATTACCTTCCAGGAGGCGGAGGACGAGAAGGAGCAGAAGAAGACCAACCCCACCTCCTACTCGGAGCCCGGCCGCAAGCGTAGGGAGGTCCGGCCGCACGATACCCTGGCGCTGATCGCCTTTGAGGAGTTCGGCGACCCCACCTTGTGGCGGCAGATCGCCGATGAGAACCGGCTGGACGACCCCCTCTCGCTGCATGCCGGCCAGATCATCTCTATCCCGCCGCGCGCGTAACCGTGGAATACCCATGGCTCAAGAACCGCACGTACCGCAATTCAACCTGAAGATAAACGGGCAGCAAGCGCCTAAAGAGGTGATGGACCAGATGCTCGACTGTACGGTCGAGAACAGCCTCCACCTGCCCGACATGTGCACCGTCCGCATCCACGACGCTGGCTTTAAGTGGCTGGACGAGCAGGTCTTCCGCGAGGGTAAGAAGATGGAGGTGGAGGGAAGTGAAGGCGAGTCCGCGCCGCTAGCCTCCCTATTCAAGGGGGAGATCACGGGGCTGGAGCTGGACCTGGCCGGGCACGGCGTCCCCACGCTGGTGGTGCGCTGCTTCGACCGCGCACACCGCCTCCACCGAGGGCGGATGAGCCGCTCCTTCGTGCAGGTCACCGACACGGACATCGTGCGGAAGGTGGGCGAGGAAGCCGGATTCAGCGTCGAGGCAGATGGGGCGACCGAAGTGTACGACTGGGTGATGCAGAACAACCAGACGAACTGGGAGTTTCTCACGGACCGCGCGCGGCGGATCGGCTACCGCCTCTACGTGAAGGACGCCGACAAGCTGTGCTTCAAGAAGGTGCAGGAGCCTACCGGCGACACTATCCAGCTCGATTGGGGCAAGAACCTCCGCTCCTTCCGTCCGCGCACGTCCGCATCGCCCCAGGTAGATGAGGTGACGGTCCGCGGATGGGACCCCGGGCGCAAGGAGCCGATCATCGGCCGGTGCACGAACGCGGCGGGGACGCCGGACGTGGGCGAGGATCGTCGGGGCGGAGAGGTCGGACACAAAGCGTTCGGAGCGGCGCGGATGGTGCTGGTGGACCAGCCTATCCAGACGCAGAATGAGGCCGATAACCTGGCGCGATCCATCTGCGATTCTATCGGCAACAGCTTCCTGGAGGCGGAGGGGCTCTGCTACGCGGTACCCGGGCTGATGCCGGGGAAGGTGGTGGAGATCAAGAACATCGGCCGGAGGTTCAGCGGCAAGTACTACGTGACCGCTACGACCCACACCTATACGCCGGGAGAGGGCTACTCCACGCTCTTCGCCGTGAGCGGCAAGCAGCCGGGCACGCTGCTCTCGCTGCTGGACGGCGAGGACGCCGCGGCGCGGATGAAGCTGGGGGGCAATATCGTCATCGGCGTGGTAACCAACAACCAGGATCCGGAGGACCGCGGGCGGGTCAAGGTCCGGTACCCTTGGCTCTGCGACCAGGACGAGAGCTACTGGGTGCGCGTGGCGGCACCCATGGCCGGTGCGGGTCGCGGCTTCTACTACATTCCCGAGGTGGACGACGAGGTGCTGGTGGCGTTTGAGCACGGCGACATCCACCGCCCGTACATCCTGGGCGCCCTCTGGAACGGTAAGGACCGGGTGATCGAGGGCAACAGCAAGGCCGTGCAGGGCGGCAAGGTCAACCGGCGCACCATCAAGACGCGCATCGGCCACACGGTCCTCTTCGACGACAGCGGCGGCAAGGGTGAGATGAGCCTGACCACCGCCAACGAGCACGTCCTAACGCTGGACGACGCCAACGAGAACATCACGGTCCGCACCAAGAGCGGCCACACGGTGCTGCTGGACGACAAGGGCGGCAAGATTGTGGTGATGGATAAGACCAAGTCCAACAAGCTCACCATCGATTCCGGGGCTATGTCCATCTCGCTGGAGTGCGTGGGGAACTTCAGCGTTCAGGCCAAGGGCAAGGTGAGCATTCAGGGCATGGCCGGGATGGACCTCACGACCCCTGCCGTGATGACGGTGCAGGGCTCGATGGTGAAGATCAATTGAGGGAGATGAAATGCCTACCGGGCCGGCCGCGCGACTGGCCGACATAACGGCACATGGCACGCCGCTCGTACCAGGGCCTGGGAGCCCGAACGTTCTGATCGGGGGCATGCCGGCCTGGCGGGGCATGTCGGCCGCCGCCGTCGCCGCGCTGATGGCCGCTGTGAAGGAGGGGGCGGAGAACATCGCCAAGGCGAGCGCCGCGAACGCCGCGGCCGCGGGAACGCCAGCCGGACCGGCGGCGCAGGCGAACCTTGCCAAGACGGCGGCGGACGCGGTGGCGAAGGTGGCCGCGCTGCTCGCCACTTCGGGCGCGGACATCATCGCCTGTCCCATGGTGACGGTGCTCATACCGCATGGGCCGGGAGTGGACATTACTCCGAGCCAGACGGTGCTGATCAACGGAATGGGGGCGGGCCGCGTCACGGACGTGATTCAGGAAGCTACTATGGTCAACTCAATCGCGGTGGGGCTGCCGACGGTGATCATTGGCGGATAGCGCCCGGGTGACAGACGGAACGAGAGGGTTGGGACGCGTGCCACACGCAACGAGAGATTTCCTGGGGAGCGGATGGAAGTTTCCCCCGCGGCTGGACGTGCGGGGGCAGATCGAGCTCGCTCACCAGGAGCAGGACGTCGAAGAGGCGATCTGGATCATCCTGATGACCCACCGCGGAGAACGGGTGATGCGGCCGGAGTTTGGGTGCGACCTGCACACGCTGGTGTTCGCGCCGAACGACGCCGGCACGGCAGGTCTGGCGCGCCGGTACGTTCAGGAGGCGCTGGCCCGCTGGGAGCCGCGCATCGACGTAACGGAGGTGCGCGCAGCCCCGGACCACGACAACCCGGCGCGCCTGCTGATAGAGATCGAATACACGATCCTGGCGACCAACTCGGAGCGCAACCTTGTCTTTCCGTTCTATGTGATACCCGGCGAAGAGTAGAGGGACCATGTCACTGCCATCACCCAATCTGGACGACCGCAAGTTCCAGGACATCGTGGACGACGTCAAGAGGCAGATCGCGTTGCGCTGCCCGGAATGGACGGACCACAACGTCTCGGACCCCGGCGTGACGCTCATCGAGCTGTTCGCCTGGATGACCGAGATGATGATGTACCGGATGAACCAGGTGCCGGAGAAGAACTACCTCAAGTTCCTGGAGATGCTGGGCGTCTCGCTCCAACCGCCGGCGCCAGCCCGCGTGGACCTGCGCTTCCGGCTCTCCCGGCCCATTGAGGACGTCGACGGCGAAGAGGCCTACGAAACCACCCTGTCCGCGCGCGATACGGTGGCGG